>JANONH010000114.1:0-1510 GCA_031420735.1 Methylibium sp. | reverse complement strand
CCCAAGGTGGTGAACGCGGTGACGCTCGAAGTCACGCCCTCGCAGGCCGAGAACCTCGACCTGGCGCGCAGCGTGGGCACCTTGTCGCTGGTGCTGCGCAACCAGGTCGAAACCCAGCTCGGCGAAACCGAAGGCGCGACCAAGGCGACGCTGCTCGGAGAAGACCATTCCACGCCGCCGGTGGTGGTGGCCGCAGCGCCGGCACCGGCACCGATCAAGCGCGCGGTGCGGCGGGTGCAGGCCGTGGCCGCGGCCCCGGTCGTCGCCTTGCAAAGCGCGACCTGTGTCGAGGTGATTCGCGGCACGGTCAGAAGCAACGAATGCTTCTAGTGCGGCCTCGAGCTACGCAAGTACCCAAGTCAACAACATCAATCACAAGACGGGAAATCTCATGCGCAGCAAACCTCACGCTCTGTCATCCCTGTGGTCGCTGCGGCTCTGTCGCCCGCTGCAGTACGGGCTGCTCGGCGTCGCCACCAGCGGCGCCCTGGCCGCGCCGGCAAGTTGGGCGCAAAGTGCGCCGCCGGTGAAGCTGGCCGCCGCGGCCAGAGCGGCAACACCGGGCCCCGTGGCCCGCACGGTGGCGCTGAGCGAAGCCGCGGTGGCGCCCTGCGAGCGCGTGCAGATCGCTCCGCCCGTGCAGGTGAGCGTGGGCAAATCGACCGTGCTCAAACCCGCCAGCCCGATCACGCGCGTGATCCTCGGCAACCCCGAGGGCTCGCGCGCCGCGCGGCCGGTGGAGGCCAAGGGCAAGGACGACCCCAATGCCGCCAGCGCCGGCATGGGCACCGACAACTCGCGCCCCGGCGTGGCCGAGGTCGACGTGCTGCTCTTGAGCCCGACCGAGGTCTACGTGCTGGGCAAGAGCATCGGCACCACCAATGTGGTGCTGCGCGACCGCGCCGGGCAATGCACCGCTTTCGACGTCATCGTCACCATGGACACCGGCTCCTTGCAGGCGGTGATCGGCCAACTGCTGCCCGACGAGCGCGGCGTGCGCGTGGCCTCGGCCTACGACTCGATCGTGCTGATGGGCACGGTGTCCGATAACGGCGCCATCACGCGTGTCATGGACCTGGCCAACGCCTATGTGCGCGGCTCGGGCGGCGGCGGCAACACCAGCGTGGTGGGCGCCAACCCACGCATCGTCAACATGCTCTCCACCGGTGTGCCGCAGCAGGTGATGCTGGAGGTCAAGGTGGCCGAAGTGTCGAAGGCACTGCTCGACCGCTGGGGCATCAACTTCACGCGTGCCTTCATGTCGGCCGACGGCGCGACCCTGAAGCTGATCAGCGGATTGCTTGGAGGCGTGGGTGCCGTCGCCGGACAGGTTTCCGGTGTGCAAGGCGGGCTGATCAACGGCACGATCTCCGGCTCGGTCGCCACCAACGGGCAGTCCGTCAGTGAATTTGGCGGCCCCGTGCGATACGTCGGCAACGAAATTAAACCCGCCCTCGGAACCGGCACGACCCAGATCGGCGTCGATGCCCAAAAGACCGATGGCCTGGTA
>JANONH010000113.1:0-9755 GCA_031420735.1 Methylibium sp. | reverse complement strand
GTGCGCGAGCAGCTTCAGCCTGTTCAACGGCCCCTCGCTCGACGGCGCCGAGCGCTGCCCGGTGGGTGACACCGTCATCGCCGAAATCTTCTTCCCGCAGTGCTGGGACGGTGTGAACCTCGACAGCCCCGACCACAAGAGTCACATGGCCTACCCGAGCGGCGGCAAGTGCCCGGCCACCCACCCGGTGCCTATGCCGGAGATTACCTTCAACGTGGCCTACAAGGTCAAGGAGGCGGGTGCAACGAAGTTCTGGCGCCTTTCCTCGGACAACTACGCCGGCCCGGCTGGCTATTCGGCCCACGGCGATTGGTTCAACGGCTGGAAAGAAGACGCGATGAGTGCCTTCGTCACCCGCTGCAACAAGCTCTCGCGCGACTGCCACTCGCACCTGCTGGGTGACGGGCGCTCGATCTACTGATCGAAACTCCACTTCGCAATGAACGCCGCGTCCGAGACGCGGCGTTTTTCATGGTGCGACCGGCGCGATGCTGTCGGTGGGCAAATACAAGAGCGCACGGGGCACCACGTAACGCGCCCCGTGCGGCGCCGTCCATTCCAGCCGAATGCGGGCTGGTGGGCTTGCCAAAGAAGCGATCTCGATCGAGATGGGGTAGTAGCGGCCCGCGGCCAGTTCGATGCGGGCGTCGCCCAGCGCACGCGGGCCCACGACCTCTTGCTGCGAGACGAGCATGCGCGTCCCCGGCACATCCACATGAAAACGATAGCTGCCGGAGAGCGTGGGTCGGATCCAGCCTTTCCAGCGAACGGACATGGGGCGCTCGGCTTGGCCTTGCGGCCACTCCAACGAGGCATCGAGGTTCACCGTCGCGTCGATCCGTTTGAGCAGCACGGCGCCGTGCCACGATTCCCGCGCAAAGTATTCGCCCTGCAAGCCAACGCCAACTGCGTTGGCAGCGCTGCACAACTCGGCGCGGCCGGCCGCACGTTGTAACTCGCTGCTTGCCAAGTCGGCGCGCGCCGCATCCGGGCCCGCCGCAGCAGGCGCTGTAAGAGCGGCGTCGCGGCTCAATGGCATGGCCAAGCCGGCGACCGCCACCACGGCCAGAGCGCTTCGCCGCGCATGCGTTATGGCTCGGTCGTGAAGTTTGAAATGGGTCGTTTGCATCGAGTTGCAGGTGCGCTCGGGCGCGGTGCTAGCCGGGAAACTGTACCCGTCTCGAAAGACGCATCCCGACCAAGGACAAACCGTCGCTGGCGAACGCCCGACTTCAGCACTGCGCCGTAACTCCGAGCGTCAGCGCCGAGGCGCTTCGTCGAGCAGAAACCCGGTGTGCTGTCGGCAAAACTGCCGCCGCAAAGCCGCGCAAGCGCCGCGCAGCGCCAAAGGCTGGCCGGCGTCGCGCTGATGCCCGTGCAAAAGCAAGAACAAACCCATTGCCGTGGCGTCGATGAGCGAGACCTGGTGGATCTCGATATCGATCGGCCCGCCGCTGCGGCTTGCGGCTGCAAAAGCCGCTCGCACCGGCTCGAGTTCGTCTCGACGAAGCTCTCCGCTCAGGCGGATGGAGACACTTTCAGCCGCTTCGGAAAACGCCACCCCGGGCGCCGCTCGATCGCTGCGCCTTGCGCTCAGTCGCTGAAGCACGAGTGGAAGTACACCGCCTGCGCACATGCGGGCAAACGCGAACGCGTCGCGCGCATAGCGGCGCCAAAGTCCCGGCTCCTCGTGAATGCGCCACAGCCACTCCAGGCCAGCCGCCTGCATCCAGCGCGGAGCCCGCGCAAGTGTGCCCGCAGCGAAGTTGACGACGGCGCCCAGGTGGCTGACGACGGGCACCTCTAAACGATGGAAGTTGCGCTCGATCCAGGCCTGCCCCTTTTTGGCGCCAAGCGACACCAGCAGGAAATCGGGCCGGGCGGCACGTATTGTCTGCAAACTCGACTCACCGCTCATGGCCTCGACCGAGACGAACCCTGGCGATTCGTAGCCCACGCAGTGCATGCCGCCGGGCTGCCGGTTGATGCACTCGCTGGCGGCGCGGGCGGCACCGGGTGGCCCGCCAAAAAAATACAGCCGCAATGCCGTAGCGTCTGCTTCGCGCATTAGGGCGTCGAACAGCCCGGCTCCGGACACGCGCTCTCGTATGGGCAGCCCCAGCAGGCGCGCAACCCACACGATGGGCATGCCATCGGCAACGCACAACTGGCTGTGCAAGGCGGAGTGTCGGAAGTCGGGGTCCGAACGGGCTGCCACCACGAAATTCAAGTTCGCGGTGGTGACCATGCAGCGTTCGCGCCGCACCGCTGCAGCCCGAATGCGCTGAGCAGCCTCGTGCATGCCGACGACGTCGAACGCGAGCCCCATGATGCACACGACATCGCGCGTGAAGTCGGTCGTGCCAGAGACCACGCTCCCCTGCGCCGGGGCCGCCAGGTCAACGCTTACGGTCATCTCGCTCCGTTCGAACCCACTCCGTCTGTCGGCGTCGCAGGAAACCGGCGTAAAGCGGAAGCTTGCGCAAAGCGTAAAGCGGCACGCTGAGCAGTTCGACCGCGGAGATGATCTTGCGACCATGGCCCCACCACGCAAGAACGAGCGCCCCCACCAAACACCCTGTGGCTGCAACCGCCATTTGCAGTGGCAAGGCCTGACCACCCATCAGCGCCGAAGTGCCGGAGGCAAGCAGGAACGCCGCCCACAGCAGTGCGAGCGAGGCCAGCGGCGGAACGCTTAAATCAAGCGCCAAGGCAGCCAGATCCAGACGTCTCGAGCGAAGCGCGTGCCACAGCAGTTTGGGCGCCTCCTTGGACAACACGGCAAGGTGCCCGTGCTCCCACCGTGTGCGCTGGGATCGCAGCGCTTTGTCGCCCGATGGAAAGTAACTGGTCACCAAGGCGCTGTCCATGAACAAGGGCGCCGCACCGCGCAGCGCCAGGTCGACACCGAGCTGCAAGTCCTCAACCAGGTGTGCGCCCGCCAGCGGGGCGCTTTCGATCAGGGCCCACGGGAAAGCCATGCCCGTGCCCATGAGCTGGCAGGGCAGGCCCAGCCGGTGGCTGCCTCGGGGCCGAACCTGGTTCTTGACGATCCAGGCGAACTCGCCTAGGCGGCTGCCGACGCCGGCTGCGGGCAAAGACCGCATCAGATAGAGCGCTTGAACCGGTCTGCCGGATTCAACGCAACGAGCCACCAAGCGGCCGATGCAATCTGCTTCGGCGATGCAGTCGGCGTCGACGACGACCACGACGGCGGGTGGGTCCGCGCGCAATTGGTCCACCCCAAAAGCGAGCGCATAGCCCTTGCCGCGCTTCGATGAGTTTTTGCGCACCGCCACTTCGGCGCCGCTGTCGCGCGCCACCGCGGCGGTGGCGTCCGTGCAGTTGTCGGCCACGACGAGCAGGCGGTCTAGCGGCCGAAGCTGCGCCTTCAGGGCCCCGATCGTGGCGGTGATGCCCGCTGCTTCGTCGTGCGCCGGCACGAGGATCGCGGTGCGCGTGCGCATCGCTGCACACTGGGGACCGGCCGGGGCGTCGGCGAGGCCCAATTGGGCGCTGATTTTCGGCCGTCGGGAAGCCGGCCAGGCGGCAGCCAACACTTCAACGAGCAAGACGAGGGTGGGCAGCCAAAGCAGCGCACCCACTGCAAGCAGCATCACGTCGATCATGAAAGACAAAGCGCTCATCCGGCCTCCTGGCTTGCGCCCGCCATGAGCGCAGCGAGCCGGGCGACCTCGGTGTCGATGCAATGCCGCTCGCGTACGCGGCGACGCGCTGCATCTCCCATGGCGGCCAGGCGCTCGGGCGACGCTTCGAGGCACTCGATCATTGCGCTGGCCAGTTCTTCGACATCGCCGGCAGCGAAGAGCCAGCCCGACTCGCCCGGCCTGACCAATTCCGGGATGCCTGCGACATAGGTCGAAAGCACCGGTCTACGCAAGGCCATGGCCTCCATCAACACCACCGGCAAGCCCTCGGCAAAGCTCGGCAAAACCAGGGCGCGAGCGGCAGCAACTTCGCCCTGCACCTGCTCGCCGCCGATCCATCCGGTGATCCGCACGTTCGCGTTCAGGCCAAGCGTGTCGATCAGCGCCTCGATCGCCGGGCGCATTTCACCGTCTCCGGCCAGCACCAGATTGCAGGCGTGGCCCCTGCTCAATACCGCGGCGAGCGCGCGTACGAGCAACAACTGGCCCTTCTGCTCGCACAGACGCCCTACGCAAACGAGCGTGGAATTCGCGGCAAATGGCGCGCAATCCACATCGAAGAAGCTCGGATCGAGCCCGCAGTGCACGACGTGCACCTTCGCCCATTGGGCGGCGTCGATCCAGCGATACATCTGGCTGCGCCCGAACGAGCTGACGGTCACGATGAAGGCGGCACGCTGCGCCTTTTCGGCCAGGCCGATGAATTGAGCCTTATCGAACTCTTCTGGCCCGTGCACCGTGAAGCTGTAAGGCACTCCGCCGAGGCAAGAAGCCAGCATCGCCACCTCGGCTGAATTGGTCCCAAAGTGCGCGTGGAGGTGATCGACCGCGGCAAGCCGACACCAGCGCGCCACGATGCACGCTTCGGCCAAGTAGATCAGGTGGTAAGCCAGCGCTCGCTCTGCCCGGCGGCTCATGCGCACCGCGGTGCGCAGTGCCTGAGCAAACATGCGCGGCCTCGCCGCCGCCGTTCGGAAGACCGCCCGTGCAAGCGGAAGCCAACCGTCCTGTAATACATACCGAGTGATCGAACGCTCATGCACATCGGCGTCGTCAACCAATTCGGCATCCCAGCCGCGCAGGGCAAAGCGTTCCACCGCAACGCCTCGACGCTCAAGCGCCAAAATCTCGCGACGAATGAAGCTGTGGCTGACTTTGGGGTACTGATTGACGAGATACGCGACGCGCACAGTGGTCGTTTCCAGCGAGTCTTATTTTATATTCAACGAAGCGAATTTATTTGTATTCGATCAGCTGCGCACGACGACCGCTGAGGCGATTGGAAACACATTTCAACTGCCCTAGCGCCTGCGGAAACTTCGACAACACGGTGAACACCGCATACAACGCGCCAGCTCGCGGCAATGCGCGGCGAGGCCAGTACAATCGGAGCATCTGCAATGGGTAGATAGCGGCGCCCCACAGCATCATCGGTCCCGAAGCATAGGCCGCAATGGCCAGCAGCAGCGGCAGCATCAGCCCCCAGCCCCACCCGCTATTGGTCTCCTGCACAAAATGGCGCTCAGGTGGTGCGCCATGAATATGGGCGCCTTCGGCAAACGCGTAGCCGGTCCGCATAGAGCGCTTCCACCATTGCGAGAAATGCAACATCGCTGCGTCGTGCCAAGCCATGTCCGCATCGAGTCGCCAGATGCGCCATCCTTTGGCGCGAAGCCGCACGCACATTTCCGGTTCCTCGCCGGCAATCAAGTTCTCCCTAAAACCACCCACTTCCGCGATCGCCGCGACGCGCATCAACGCGTTGCCACCACAGTAACGAGTTTCGCCGGGTTCGGCGCGATTCCACTCTAAACTATATAGCAGATTGTAAATCGAATGGTCCGGAAAACGCTCACAGTTGCGCCCGCCTACGGCAGCAACATCCGCTTGCTGAGTCATCAACGCAAGAGCAGCCTCGAGCCATCCTTGGACTATTTCGCAATCGCCGTCGAGAAAATGCACCAACTCAATCCCCGGAGCAAGGATTCGCAAGCACCTAAAGCCTTCGTTGCGTGCCCGAGCTGCAGTGAAGGTGCAACTCATGTCCAGTTCGACGACGTGCACACCCAAGCCTCGCGCCATGGCGACCGACTCATCGGTGGAACCGGAATCTACGTATAGGACCTCGCAAGCCTGCGGTAATACAGATTGCAGGCAACGACGCAGCCGTTCACCCTCGTTGCGCCCGATCACCACGAACGCAATGTTGCGATGCCTTTTCGGGGGGTTAGTTGAGCATGCAAGCACCGTCATGGGCTCAACGCGTCGGTTTACTACCCATTGAGGTAAGTCGGAACAGACGCCAGACCACCGCAAAATGCAGCACGGGCGCAAGCATCTCAGTCAGCGACCTACCCAGCAGCAAGGATCTCAGCGCCTGCACCCCGTCCGACGCAGCGGTTCCTAGTAAAGCGGCGAGGACGCCGGGCACGCCACCGTGCTTGCGGAAATACAGCAGCGCGCTCTCTATTTGCAGGGGCACGATCTGGCGGTCGCGGCTCACAGGCATTTCGTTTTGACTATTTGCACTCGCGCCACCCAAATGAACCACCGTGGTGTCTGCAAAGTACACGACTTCCCAGCCGGCGCGTTGAGCCGCCCTGCAATGGTCCACCTCTTCAAAATACATGAAGAAACGGGGATCGAACAGGCCGACCTCATTGATAACCTCACGCCTCACCAGGAAGTAACAACCCGGAACCCAATCACAACGTCGCGTCACAGTCGGATTCCAGTCTCGATCGTCGACGAGCCTCACCCAAGGCAGCCACCGTGGCAACCCCGCACTGGCGACAAAGCTGCCCAATAGCGTGGGGAAATTTCGGCATGACGCCTGCTGCTCGCCGTTCTCGCACAGTAGACGCACGCCTAAAACGCCGCAACGCACGTTTGCGTCCATGTAACCGACGGTCTTGAATAGCGTATCCGGAGACACGAAGGCATCGGTGTTCAGCAGCAGTACAAAGCGCCCGCGCGCCAACGCCATGGCTTGATTGTTAGCACGGCCGAAACCGACGTTCTCGGTGTTGACAATCAACTCGCAGTCGCTGAAGTCACGTCTCAGTACCGCCACGGAGTCGTCACGCGAAGCGTTGTCCACCACGATTACCTGCAGATGAAGCCCGACCGCGGCGCGCCGCAACGCACCGATGCATGGTTCGAGGAGGTCCGCGGTGTTGTAGTTAACCACCAAGACGCTCACATCGTACATGGTCGCATCGAAGTAAGGCGGCGCGTCGCTGCGCGGCACGGCACAGTCTATTTGAGTCAACGGCTGACTCCGCAGGGCATCTGCGCAGTCACCGCGGTGCGGCGCATGCCGGCGGGCTTGTTGGCGTCGATCGCACCGCGATAGACCTCCAGCGTCTGCTCGACGCAGCGATCCACGCCGTGGCGCTCGGTCACCCGCTGCTGTCCGAGCATAGCCATGGTCGCCGCCCGCTGTGGTGAGGCTAGCACGGCGCGGACGCCGGCGCAGAGGTCGTCGACGTCGCCCGCGCGAAACAGTGTTCCGGTGATGCCGTGCTCAATAAGCTCGCGCATACCGCCAGCGTCGGCAGAGACGACTGGGCAACCCTGCATCATCGCCTCCAGCGCCGTGTTGGGCTGGTTCTCCCAGCGCGAAGCCACTAATGTGAGTGCCGCTTGCTCGCGCAGCGCGAACACCGCCGAGCGTGGCAACTGGCCCTTGTAGTGAACGCGTTGGCGCTGCAGTGGCGTCAGCACTCGGGTGCAGAACGCTTCAAAGCCCAGCATGCTCGCAGCCTCCGCGGCAGGCACGCCACGGTCGGGGCCGACGAAAACGAGCTGCAATTCAGGATTCTCGTCCGACAGCTTTGCGAACGCGCGCACCACCGTGTCGCCCCCCTTGCGCTGGTCGAAGCGGCCCACGAACAGCAGCGTCTCGGCGCGCGCCCGTTCGGCTCGCCAAGGCGTGAACGCGACGTCGTTACCGATCAAGTTGGGTACGCAGCGTGCGAGCGATGGGTCGAGCCTGTAGCGGGTCAAAGTCTGCTGCAGGGTGTCGGTCGAAGGCGAGGTGATATACATCATGCGAGCCAGCGCGGCACCTTCATCGGCGATCTTTTGCAAGCCGGACTCGGCCTTGACCTCCTCCTCGACGAGCGACAAGAAGGCCGGGCCGTGCAACTTCACCACCAGCGGAACCGGAACACGCTCGCCAACGGCAGCGCACCAACCGAAACTCTCCTCCATCTCGATCACGTCGATCGGGTCGATGCGGTGCAGCGCCTCGAATGCAGCGGCAACGCGTTCGCCCCAAGAAATTTCTCTGCGGAGCATGCGGCGCATGCGCCGCAACGGCCAGCGGTCGAGTAAATGCGGGCGGACCAGATAAACACCGGGTTCCCGGTGGCCGGTCATGAGCGCCTGGGTGACAATCGACACACGATGGCCGCGCGCAACCAGTGCCAGTCGTAAATGGTGGACATAAGTGACTATTCCGTTCGAGCTGTTGTCGACCGGCCAGGCAGGTGAGAGTAGGGCAACGTGCATTGAGTGGAAACAGAAGTTGTACCAGCTGGCATTTATAAGAGTTGCGCCTTGATCAGCGCGCGCAACGGCGCGGTATAAACTGTTAGTTGCTGGCTAAGCAGCCAGGAAAGCGAAAACACCGTGGCTGCGAAACCTAACTTCGCCAGCTCCATGCGCACCACGAGCAACTGGCTGCGATGCTGCAGATGCAGCAGGTAGAGATAGGTTGGCAAGGATTCGAGCGCGACACCAAGCAGGAAACCCTTAAAGCCCCATACAGTGTAGCCCGCAAGCGCCGCAGGGATAGACCAGCAAAGGCGAATCAGGTTGCCTGATAGCACCACCTTGGTTGACCCTCGTGCCACGAGCAAGTCCTCAATCGGTGAGGCTAACGAAACCAGGAACGCCTTGAAAGCAAATGCCAGCGTGATGGTCGCTGCAAAGGCGTAGCGCGGATCGTAGAGAAAATTGACGAGGAAACCCGCCATTCCCCCGATCAGGGCAGGCAGTGCAGACATGAGGAAAAACAGCTTTCGGTTCTCGCCGTAATAGCGCTCACGCACCGTCGAGGGGTCACTGCGGTGGTAGCCGACGCAGCGCGCATACAACACGAAACGACTCATGCGCACCACCAACGACTCCACTGGACCAGCAATACTGATCGCCAGTCCGTACAAGCCGAGGAGCTGCAGGTTGAATAGCTTGAGAAAGATAATCTTGTCAAACTGGGTGGTAACAAGCGTGATCATGCTCGAGGGCAACACGTACTTGGTAAAACCCCACAATTCGCGCCGCGCGTCGCGGTCGATCACGAGCCGATGCCGGTGATGGCGCGAGAAGCCGAAGCTCATGCCGGTGGTCAAGGCGCGGTTCAGCACCATTCCGTAGACCATTCCAAAATGGTCACGCGAGACCTGCGAATAGAGAATCACGAAAACCGCGCTAACCGCTGTGCAAGCAAGATCGGTGAAACTCACGATCCGGCTGTTCTGATGGCGCAGGGCTAGCATGAATGACATCGACTCAAGCCCAGCCAGTATGAAGTACCAGGAGAAGGCTCGCAGTGCACCTTCGAGTGCCGGACTGTCGTACCATTCTGCCACGTAGGGAGTTGCAGCGTAGAAAATGCCAAAATTGACGAGATTGCGAATCAACCGCAACGTCCATAACGTGTTAATGAATCTCGGCTCGTCGCCATGTGCGGAGCGCACCATGAGTCCGGTGACGCCGATATCGCTAAGCATTTCCAGGGTAAAGACTATAGAAGACAGCATCACGACGATGCCGTAGGCCTCGGGGTAGAGGATGCGGGTCAGGATCACACTGCTGAGCAGCCGGATGATCGACATCGCGCTAAACGACGCAATCGTCGCGAACGACTCGCCCCTTAGGCTGTGCAGGCGCAGACGCGGCATCGAAAAAAGTCCTGGCGCGGCGGACCGTGCGGCAGGCGTGGTGGGGTCGGTTTCGGCTTGCGGGAGCATGCCAAGCAAGCGTGCATTACCATGGTGCGAAAATGCAGAGTCGTCTCTACGCAGACGGAGCACTGCGGCTCACCCCTGCCTCGCCTGAAACGGGCGCCCTACGCTGCGA
>JANONH010000112.1:0-2621 GCA_031420735.1 Methylibium sp. | reverse complement strand
ACGGCGCCCGAGCGCAGCCGCAACGCCGACAACGACCACCCCTACCGCCACGACAGCGCCTTCTACTACCTCACCGGCTTCAGCGAGCCGGGGGCCTGGCTGGTGCTCGAGGCGAGCGGAAAGAGCCTGCTCTTTTGCCAGCCCAAAGACGAGCAGCGCGAGATCTGGGACGGTCTTCGGCTTGGCCCGACGGCCGCGCCGGCCGCCCTGGGCGTGGACGAGGCCTTGCCCACCGAGGCGCTCGATGTCGTGCTGCCCGAGCGGCTGGCCGACCAGGCTTCGGTGTGGTTTGCGTTCGGCCGCCACGAAGGCCTCGCTGCCCGCATGGACGGCTGGCTCGCGGCGCTGCGTTTGCGTTCGCGCAGCGGCGTTGCGGCGCCGACGCAACAGCGCGACCTCGCCCCGCTGCTCGACGAAATGCGGCTCTTCAAAGACGCGCACGAGGCCGCCCTGATGCGCCGCGCTGGGGCCATTGCGGCCGCCGCGCACTGTCGCGTCATGCGCCACTGCCGCCCGGGCCTGCGTGAGTACCAGCTCGAGGCCGAGCTGCTGCACGAGTTCCGCAGCCACGGCGCCAGCGGCCCGGCCTACGGCAGCATCGTCGCCGCGGGTCGCAACGCCTGCGTGCTGCACTACGCCGCCGGCGACGCCGTGCTCGGCGCCGGCGAGCTGTGCCTGGTGGATGCCGGCTGCGAATTCGCGAGCTACGCCAGCGACATCACCCGCACCTTCCCGGTCGACGGCCGCTTCACGACAGCGCAACGCGCGCTCTACGAATTGGTGCTGGCCGCGCAAGAGGCCGCCATCGCCTGCACCCGGCCCGGCGCCCGCAAACAAGACGGCCACTGGGCGGCCACCCGCGTGCTGTGCGAAGGCATGCTGGAACTCGGCCTGCTCGATCGCAACGCGCACGGCTCGGCCGACGACGTGCTGGAGAGCGCCGCCTACCGGCGCTTCTACATGCACGGCACCGGCCACTGGCTGGGCCTGGACGTGCACGACGCAGGCGACTACCTGGCGCAGGAGGAAGCCGCCGTCCTGCAGCCCGACGGTCTGGGCCAACGCGTGCTGCGCAAACCTTCGCGCGTGTTGCAGCTGGGCATGGTGCTCACCATCGAACCCGGCCTCTACGTGCGCCCCGCGCCCGACGTGCCCGAGCGCTACTGGAACACCGGCATCCGCATCGAGGACGACGCCCTCGTTACGCAGCACGGCTGCGAGCTTCTTAGCCGCGGCGTGCCGGTGAAGGCGGGCGAGATCGAGGCATTGATGCGCGCTTGAAACTAGCGACTGAGACTGGCGTCAATCGATGTCCTGCACGAGACAGGCACATAGGCATGCGTCAATCACCAGGCCGATGGTGCCGGCGCAGGCCGGGCAGACAGGATGTCGCCAAAACAGAATTTCGACGGCTACATCGAACTCGATTCGTCGATCACCGCCAGCGTGCTCAACCGCCTGCGTGGCCGGGCTTGGCCGCGCTCATTAGCACGCCGCGCGACGAGGTGACGTCGAAAAGAGGTGCAGGCAAGGCTGCGGCTTCGACCCGGCTGTGGCAAGCTAACGCCTCATGCTGCCCCAGCGCGCTTGGAGAGCCCCATGTCGAACACGATTGAAGCGCTTGAAATCGAGGTTCTGGCGCTGACCCCGCAAGACCGTTCTCGCTTGCTTGATCGTCTTATAGAGAGCCTTGATGACGACAAGGTATTGAACGAGGCCTGGGACAACGAGGCTGCACGTCGGGACGCAGAAGTCGAAGACGGGACTTCCGTCCCCATCGATGTCAAGCAGGTCACGACACGCCTGAAGGCGCAAATTCGGTGACCTGCGTTCTGCACCGCCTTGCAGAGCAGGATATCGACAGCGTCTTCCAGTTTTACCGGAACCACGGAAGCGACAAGCTTGCTCTTCGCTTCCTGGCTGAGTTTGAACGCGTCGCAGCATTGATAGAACGCGAGCCGGAGATCGGAACGCCGACGAACGATGGGCGGAGAAGTTGTCCTCTGCGCCGCTACCCTTATTCGATCATCTACAAAGCCATACCGTCAGGCGTGCGCATTCTTGTCGTAAGGCACCACCGGAGAGCGCCTGCATATGGCGGCAAGCGAAGCTGAAGTCCAATTGCGTGCAGTAGAG
This sequence comes from Methylibium sp., assembly GCA_031420735.1. GTDB lineage: Bacteria > Pseudomonadota > Gammaproteobacteria > Burkholderiales > Burkholderiaceae_C > Methylibium. The sequence goes on along the minus strand of JANONH010000112.1, from coordinate 485 downwards.
CACTACAGACAACGCGAAAGCGCCGCCGCGATCGCCGCCCCCACCTCGCTCGTGCTCGCCCGACCGCCCAAGTCCGGCGTGTGCGGCCCGTCGAGCAGCACCCGCTCGATGGCCGCCACGATCGCGTCGTGGGCCTCGGCGTGGCGTTGCGCCGAAGCCGCGTCCAGCCCCGGCGCGCGGCCGAGGAAGTCGAGCATGAGCGCGCCCGACCAGATCATTGCCACCGGATTGGCGACGCCCTGGCCGAAGATGTCGGGCGCCGAGCCGTGCACCGGCTCGAACAGCGAGGGAAAGCGCCGCTCGGGGTTGAGGTTGGCCGAAGGCGCCAGGCCGATGGTGCCGGTGCAGGCCGGGCCGAGGTCGGACAGGATGTCGCCAAACAGGTTGCTCGCCACCACCACGTCGAAGCGCTCGGGCTGCAGCACGAAGCGCGCGGCGAGGATGTCGACGTGCTGGCGGTCCCAGGCGACACCCGGGAACTGCGC
>JANONH010000111.1:0-1673 GCA_031420735.1 Methylibium sp. | reverse complement strand
CACCTACTCGGCAACCCTCATCCCGTCGGGTCAGTCTGCGGTGCTTGGGTTCACGATGCCGCTGTGGTCGGCGTTGATTACGTGGGCCGTTCTTGGCCAGCGGCTCGGTGCGAGGATGCTGACGGCCATCGCTCTCGGCGCAGCAGCCGTGCTGCTGCTGATGATGCGCAGTCTCGAGGCCTATGCCCAGGCACCGCTGGGGTTTGCGCTCGGCCTGCTGGCCGGTGTTGGGTGGGCCGTCGGCACGCCCATCCTCAAGCGCAGGCCGACTGCGCCAGGCGCAGACGCTGAACCTGTGGGACTTCTCGGAGACGATCGCCGAACTGGCCGCCAAGGCGCGCACCGGCAAGGCCACGCGCGACGAACTCTCCGGCTCCACGCTCACCGTCACGAGCCTGGGCAAGCTCGGCGGCATCGTGTCCACGCCGGTGATCAACCACCCGAGGTCGCGATCGTCGGCATCAACCGCATCGTCGCGCGGCCGATGGTGCGCGACGGCACGGTGCAGGTGCGGCAGATGATGAACCTGTCATCGTCGTTCGATCACCGGGTGGTGGATGGGGCGGTGGCGGCGGGTTAAATCCAGCGGGTGAAGCAGTTGCTGGAGACGCCGGCGACGCTGTTCATTGAATAGTGGCGTCGCGATGCTTCATATCGGCGACGGTCGAGATGGATGGGAAGCCGTAAGCCGTCACAGGCACTCTGATGGTGGGCGTCGCGCTGCGTGTGAGAGCCCCCGCTCTCGGCGGAAACTCTCAGCATGGATTCAAGGGTCTGGTTCTACCGGTTTGACGACTTTCGAGTCCGCAAGCGCGATTTCCGCTTCCGGCCAGGTGCGGCCAGACGTCCAGCTGCCAAGCAGCCGCTCGGGTCAGCCTTGAGGGCCGAGGTGGGAGGACATGCGGTTCACCGCCTTGGCCAGCGCCGGCAAGTCCTGTTCAACCACCAGCCAGACGGCCCCGAGGTCAACACACAGGTAGCCATGCACTATCACGTTGCGAAACCCGGCGAGTTCGCGCCAAGGAACCTGCGGCTCGGTGCCCTTGATCTCACTCGACAAGCGCTGGCTTGATGCGGTCAAGGCAATCAAGCATGTGAGCCAGCAGCACCTGATCCGCGTCGGCACCCGGTTTCACAGCGGCACCGCGCCTGCCAGCACCTGCTCGCGCAGCGCAGGGTGCAGGCTCGCCTCGGTGACGATATCCACTCGGCGGCCCAGCAGATCCTGCGCATCCAGCAACAAGCCCCCCAAGGCGAGGCCGCTGGTGCCTGGCGCCAGGGTCACCAGTAGATCGACATCGCTTTCGTCACGGTCGTCGCCGCGGCTCATCGAGCCGAACACCCGCACACCCGTGATGCCGCGCCTGCCCGCCAGGGCCAGCAGTTCGGCGCGGTGGGTTTCAATCAACGGGTGCATGGCCAGCAGTTTAGCCATCCTGTACTGACCGGCACTCAAGGGCAGGCCGACTGCGCCAGGCGCAGACGATGAACCTGTGGGACTGCTCGGAGACGATCGCGGAACTGGCCGCCAAGGCGCGCACCGGCAAGGCCACGCGCGACGAACTCTCGGGCTCCACGCTCACCGTCACCAGCCTCGGCAAGTCGGGCGGCATCGTCACGACGCCGGTGATCAACCACCCCGAGGTGGCGATCGTCGGCATCAACCGCATCGT
>JANONH010000110.1:0-5766 GCA_031420735.1 Methylibium sp. | reverse complement strand
CGGGTCCGCCTGCGGCTCGCCGCCGTCGCCGGATTTGGGCGCCGTCTTGCTGCGCAACTTGTCTTCCTTTTTGCGCTTCTTTGCCAGCTCGCGCTGGCGCTTTTCGTACGAGTAGTTCGGGGTGGCCAATCAGCCCTCCTGAGTGCGGTTGGTGGCATGGTAACCGGGCAGGCTCTTCTCCAAGAGCTTGGCCAGCAGTTCGCCGGGCGCCACGCCCTCTGCTTCTGCAGCATCGCTCAGTGCGGCAATCAGCTCGCCCGGCAGCTTGGTGGCAAAGGCCACCAGACCAGCGGCTTGGTCGAGGCGGCGCTGCTCGCGGCGGTCCGCTGGCGGTACTGCGCTGCCGAAGCGCTGCGGTATGCCAGACTGCGCGAGGCGGCCTTCAATTTTCTTGGCCATGCTTTTTTCCAGGTCGGTTTTCTTCACGCGCATATCTCCATGGCAATTAAATCGACGATCTTCAAGGCCGAGCTACAGATCGCCGACATGGACCGTGCTCATTACGGCACCCATGCCCTGACCCTGGCCCGCCACCCGTCCGAGAACGACGAACGCATGATGGTGCGTCTGCTCGCTTTTTGCCTGCACGCGGCAGGCGACGATGTGGCGCCATTGTCGTTCGCCAACGCCATGGAGCATATGGACGAGCCCGACCTGTGGCGTCGCAGCCTGGTGGGCGAGATCGAACTGTGGGTCGATGTCGGCCAGCCCGAGGAAAAATGGCTGCGCAAAGCTTGCCACCGGTCGCAGTCGGTGGTGCTCTATTTGTACGGGCGCAACGGCGGCCTGTGGTGGAGCCAGAACGGCGCGGCGCTGCAGAAGTTCGACAACCTGCGCGTGCGCCTGGTGCCGGCCGTGGCGAGCGCGGCCCTTGCGGCCTTGGCCCAGCGCAGCATGCGTTTGCAATGCACCGTGCAAGACGCAAGCATCTGGGTCGGCGACGGGGCCGAGACGGTCGAGTTCGAACTCGAAGAACTCAAGGCGGCCTTGCGTCGTTAAGCCGCATGGAGACCAAGTGGCTCGAAGACTTCGTCAGCTTGGCCGAGACGCGCAGTTTCTCGCGCTCGGCCCAGCTCAGGCACATCACGCAGCCGGCCTTCAGCCGGCGCATCCAGGCCCTGGAAGCCTGGGCCGGCACCGACCTGGTGGACCGCTCGTCCTACCCCACCCGGCTCACGCCCGCCGGCGAAACCTTTCACGCGCAAGCCATCGACATCATCGGCGCGCTGCAGACCACCCGCAACCTCATGCGCAGCCACTGGCCGAGCGGCCAGGACATGATCGATTTCGCGGTGCCGCACACACTGGCATTCGCCTTCTTTCCGCATTGGCTCATGGACCTGAAGCGCGATTTCGGTGCCATCAAGAGCCGGCTTATCGCGCTCAACGTGCATGACGCCGTCATGCGTTTGGCCGAAGGCGGCTGCGACCTGCTGATCGCCTACCACCACCCGGCCGAGCCGCTGCAACTGGCTGCGTCGCGCTACGAGATGCTCACGCTCGGCCACGAATCCTTGCGTGCTTACGCCAAGGCCGGGCCCGGCGGCGAGCCGCTGTTTCGGCTGCCGGCGCGTCCGCGCGAGCGGGTGCCTTTTCTCGCCTACGCCGCCGGCGCTTACCTCGGGCAGATGGTCGATCTTGTCATCAAACAGGCCACCCAGGCCGACGCCGCCAACGCGCGGCTCGACGCCATTTATGAGACCGACATGGCCGAAGGCCTCAAGGCGATGGCCCTCGAAGGCCACGGCCTGGCCTTCTTGCCGGCCAGCTCGGTGACCAAGGAGCTGCAGATGCGCAGCCTCGTGCCCGCAGCGCCGCCCGGCCGCTTCGAGCTCACGATGGAGGTGCGCATCTACCGACAACGCCCCGAGCTGGCGCGGCACGTCAAACCAAGTGTGGAGGCGCTCTGGCAGCACCTGTTGGCAACGGGCTGCCAAGCCGGCATCATGGAAAAACCTTGAGGCCCGTTTGCGGCACCATGGCGTCCTGGTTCTACCCGAGCCGTCATCTATCGAAGGAGTTCCGATGAAAAAATCGCTGCTGGTTTTCGTGGCTGCCCTGGCCGGCTTCGGCGCCGCACAGGCGCAGTCGGACACGCTGGCCAAGCTTAAAAGCTCCGGCGCCATCACCCTGGGTGTGCGTGAGTCTTCGGGTGTCTTGTCCTACACCCTGGGCGGCTCCAAGTACGTTGGCTACCACGTCGCCATCTGCGAGAGGGCGGTCGAGAACATCGAAAAAGCCGTGGGCCGCAAGCTCGAGGTCAAGTACCAGCCGGTGACGTCGCAAAACCGTGTTGCCCTGGTGCAAAACGGCACCGTGGACCTCGAGTGCGGCTCCACCACCAACAACGCCACGCGCCAGAAAGTCGTGGCCTTCGCCAACACCACTTTCGTGGAAGAAGTGCGCATGGCGGTGAAGGCGGCCTCGGGCATCAAGGGCATTGCCGACCTCAAGGGCAAGACCGTCGCCACCACCACCGGCACGACCTCGGTGCAGACATTGCGCAAGCACAAGCGCGCCGACAACCTCGACTTCAAAGACGTCTTCGGCAAGGACCACGCCGACAGCTTCTTGCTGGTTGAGAGCGGACGCGCCGACGCCTTCGTGATGGACGGCAGCCTGCTTGCCGGCCTCATCGCGCGCAGCAAGAACCCGGCCGACTACAAGATCGTCGGCGAAGTGCTGGCCGTCGAGCCGATCGCCATCATGATGAGGAAGGACGACCCCGGCCTCATGAAGATCGTCAACACCACCATTGCCGCACTCGTGAAGTCGGGCGAGATCAAACAGCTCTACGACAAGTGGTTCCAGCAACCCACGCCGCCCACCGGCGCCGTGGTGAACCTGCCAATGAGCAAGTTCCTCCAGGAGGCGTTCAAGAACCCGAACAACCAGCCGGCCGAGGAATACGCCAAGAAGGCATCTTGAGCGGCCGAGCCCGCGCCCACGGAGGTTTTTAGTCGCCTCGCGGCTCGAAGCTTGCTAACCTGAATGCGTGAGACGGCCGCCGCCTCACGCGTTTTTCTCTCTTCTCAGCGTCCCCCAATAACCGGAGCCGCTTTTGGGCAGAACTTGGGATTGGCAGGTTTTTCTACAAGACACGGGTGGCGGGCGGACCTACCTCGAGTGGCTGCTGTCGGCCTGGGGCTGGACGCTCTCGGTATCGGTACTCGCGCTTGCGGTGGCGCTCACGGTCGGCTCCCTGATGGGCATCTTGCGCACCGTGCCTTCGCGTCCTCTGGTGCTGCTCGGCACCGCCTGGACCGAGCTGTTTCGCAACATCCCGCTGCTGGTGCAGATCTTCCTCTGGTACCACGTGCTGCCCGCCCTGGTGCTGCCGCTGCAGCAGGTGCCGAGTTTCGTGCTGGTGGTGCTTGCCCTCGGCTTCTTCACCTCGGCGCGCATCTCCGAACAAGTCAAGGCTGGCATTCAGAGCCTGCCGCGAGGGCAGGGCTACGCGGGCCTGGCCGTGGGCCTCACCCTGGCGCAGACCTACCGCTACGTGCTGCTGCCGATGGCGTTTCGCATCGTCATCCCGCCGATCACCAGCGAGTCGATGAACATCATCAAGAATTCGGCGGTGGCGTTCGCCGTGTCCGTGGCCGAACTCACCATGTTCGCGATGCAGGCGCAGGAAGAAACCTCGCGCGGCATTGAGGTCTACCTGGCAGTCACCGGCCTTTATTTCATCTCGGCCTTCGCCGTCAACCGCGTGATGCTGTTCATTGAAGAGCGCATCCGGGTGCCCGGCATGATCGGCGCCAAATGACGGCGCTGGCCCACGACGCGCGGCGCAGGCCCTGCAGGGGCTGCAGGGGCTGCAGGGGCTGCGCATGCTGAACCTCGACTTCAGCTTTATCAGCTGGGAAGTCGTCACCGGCTTCATCGCCAAGGGCTTGGTGTTTTCCGTCCAGCTGACCCTGGTTGCCATGGTCGGCGGCATCGTGCTCGGTACGGTGCTCGCCCTCATGCGGCTCTCGGGGAAAAAGTGGCTGGTCGTTCCCGCGGCGTTCTACGTGAACACGCTGCGCTCGATCCCGCTGGTGATGGTGATCCTGTGGTTCTTCCTGCTCATCCCGCTGCTCATCGGGCGGCCGATGGGCGCCGAGCTCTCGGCCGTCATCACCTTCACCGTGTTCGAGGCGGCCTACTACTCCGAGATCATGCGCGCGGGCATCCAAAGCGTGCCGCGCGGGCAGGTTTACGCGGGCTATGCAGTCGGCATGAACTACGCGCAGACCATGCAGCTCGTGGTGCTGCCACAGGCGTTTCGCAACATGCTGCCGGTCTTGCTCACGCAGACCATCATCCTGTTTCAAGACACGTCGCTGGTCTACGCCATCGGTGCTTACGACCTGCTCAAGGGCTTCGAGGTCGCGGGCAAGAACTTCAACCGGCCGGTCGAGACCTATCTCATCGCCGCGGTCGTCTACTTCGTCATCTGCTTCTCGCTGTCGATGTTGGTGCGGCAACTGCAGAAGAAGATCCAGATCATTCGGTAGTGGTTGCAGTGCGGCGGACTCAAGCAAGGGCGTGCCCATGATCGACATCAAGAACATCTCCAAGTGGTACGGCAGCTTCCAGGTTCTCACCGACTGCAGCACGTCGGTGAAGAAGGGCGAGGTGGTGGTGGTGTGCGGCCCGTCGGGGTCGGGCAAGAGCACGCTCATCAAGACCGTGAACGCGCTCGAGCCGATCCAGAAGGGCGATGTGGTGGTCGACGGCATCAGCATCTCCGACCCCAGGACCGACCTGCCCAAGCTGCGTTCGCGCGTGGGCATGGTGTTCCAGCACTTCGAGCTGTTCCCGCACCTCTCGGTCACCGAGAACCTGACGCTGGCGCAGATCAAGGTCTTGAAGCGCAGCCCCGACGAAGCCAAGACTCGCGGCTTGAAGATGCTCGAACGCGTGGGTCTCACGGTGCACAAAGACAAGTTCCCGGGCCAGCTCTCGGGCGGCCAGCAGCAGCGCGTGGCCATCGCGCGCGCGCTCAGCATGGACCCGATCGTGATGCTCTTCGACGAGCCCACCTCGGCGCTCGACCCCGAAATGGTGGGCGAGGTGCTCGACGTGATGGTCAAGCTTGCCGAGGAGGGCATGACCATGATGGTGGTCACGCACGAAATGGGCTTCGCGCGCAAGGTGAGCCACCGTGTCATCTTCATGGATGTCGGCAAGATCGTCGAGGACTGCAAGAAAGAAGAATTCTTCGGCCAGCCCGAAGCGCGTTCACCGCGCGCTCGCGATTTCCTTTCAAAGATCTTGCAGCACTGACGGTGCGCGTTGAGCTTGTTAGGGCTTAATTCCCGGCGTTGGCAATAAGCCGCGTTGCCTTAGTTGCGTGCAAGGCTTTGGTCGGGCCGCGGGCCCAGCGCTAAAGGCTTGCCCTTCGCTGCGCTACGGGTCCCCTGTGCTCCTCGACTCTGGGTCGCGCCGCATAACTCCCTGCACTCACTGCGTTCGTTTCGGTCAAACAAACGCGGCGAGCCAGTTTACGAAGCGCGCGGGTACGCACGCCGACCCAGAGTCTGCGGTGCTCGGCTGCGCCAATGCGCTGTGCCCGCGGCCCGACCAAAGCCTTGCCGGTGGCGGCTGTTCTTGTTCGGCGTGGGAGAAGAAACACCGCCTCACCAGGCCCGAGGACGGCGCGGCGACCGAGCGATTTCTGGTACCCCGGCATGAGCGCGGGCGCCGCACCGTCCTCGGGCCAAGCGCGATCGACGCAGAAAGCGGGCTTTGAGTTTTGGCAATGGGCCTGTTTGCAGA
>JANONH010000109.1:0-14265 GCA_031420735.1 Methylibium sp. | reverse complement strand
GGTACCAGAAATCGCTCGGTCGCCGCACTGTCCTCGGGCCCGGTGAGACGGTGTTTCTTTTCCCCAGCCGAACAAGAACAACCACCACCCGGCAAGGCTTTGGTCGGGCCGCGGGCGCAGCGCATTGGCGCAGTCGAGCACCGCAGACTCTGGGTCGGCGTGCGTACCCGCGCGCTTCGTAGTGCGCCCAGCATGGGCGCACTCTTGCCGGTGCAAGTCCGGCCGTAAGTTGATCACGACGAACGAAGTGAAACGCAACTGCATGAGGGCGACCGAGTGTGGGGAGGAAGCGTGGATCGAAGCTGTGAGCCGATGGACAAGAACCGGATAGAAGGCGTTGCCGAGCAGGGCGAGCGGGCTATGAACCGCGAAGCTCTCGTGATCAAGGCGAGGCGGCGTATATGCGGCGGCTGTGCAGCGAAGGAGTGCGTTCTTACCTGGGGAGATCTCGCCTTGTGCCTGAAAGGGCGACGGCTGCGAGCCGGAGCGAGAAGTCAGCAAAGGCCGTAGTAGCCGGGGCCAGCCGAAGAGGCGCAAAGGCACGGCAAAGGGCCGAACGAGAAGGACAGTCACGAGCGATGTTGCTTGGCGGTGCAATGCATCAGAAGCCCGGGAAACCGCAAGGTCCAACGGGGCGCACGGTGGCCGGGCGCGGTGAAGCCGCGTCCAAAGCCGTGAGCGATGAAGCAGCGCGGGCGCGGCATGAGCAAACGGGCTGCGGGGTCGGTGACCTGCTCAGGCAGGCGCTGGCCAGAGAGAACATGGCCCGCGCGTGGAAGCGCGTGAAGGCCAACAAGGGGAGTGCCGGCGTCGATGGACGCACGGTGCAGGACACGGGCGACCACCTCAAGACAGCGTGGCCCGCGATCCGCACGAGCTTGCTCGACGGCAGTTACCGGCCCCAGCCGGTGCGCCGCGTGGGCATACCTAAAGCGGATGGCGGGGTGCGCGAGTTGGGGATACCGACCGTCGTGGACAGATTGATCCAGCAGGCGCTGCTGCAAGTGCTGCAGCCCGCAATCGAGCCGACGTTCAGCAAGCATAGCTACGGCTTTCGGCCGGGGCGAAGCGCGCACGAGGCGGTGTTGGCGGCGCAGCAGCACGTTCAGGCGGGGCATCACGTGGTGGTGGATGTGGACTTGGAGAGATTCTTCGACCGCGTCAACCACGACATCCTGATGAGCCGGCTGGCCAAGCGGATTGCGGACAAGCGGGTGCTGCGGCTGATACGCCGCTACCTGGGCGCGGGCATCCTGGCGCACGGAGTGCACAGTGAGCGGGTCGAGGGCACGCCGCAAGGCGGGCCGCTGAGTCCCTTGCTGGCCAACGTGCTGTTGGACGAAGTGGATCGGGAGTTGGAGCGTCGCGGACACAAATTCGTGCGCTACGCCGACGACTGCAACGTCTACGTCAGGAGCCAGCGAGCGGGGGAGCGGGTGCTGCAATGCCTGCGCGACTGCTACGCGAGGCTGGCGCTGAAGGTCAACGAGGGCAAGACGGCGGTGGGTGCGGTGTGGGGACGCAAGTTCCTGGGCTACTGCCTGATGGCGTCCCCGCAAGGGGAAGTCAGACGGGCGGTGGCGCCAGCGGCGCTGGAGCGGCTGCGGGATCGAATCCGACAGCTCACGCGTCGCACTCGGGGGAGAAGCCTCCAACAGATTGCCGAGGACTTGAGGCGCTATGTGCCGGGTTGGAAGGCGTACTTCCGGCTGGCGCAGACGCCGCGCGTCATGGGGGGTCTGGACAGATGGCTTCGACACCGACTGCGGGCTGTGCAGCTCAAGCAGTGGAAGCGCGGTCCGACGATGTTCCGTGAACTGCGCAAGCTGGGGGCCAGCGTGGACCAAGCCGCCATCATTGCCGCCGGCGCACGCCGTTGGTGGCACACCAGCGGCGGCGTTGCCAACCTGGTGCTGACCGTTGCTCACTTCGACCGCCTGGGAGTTCCCAAGTTCTCCTGACCTCAACTTCTCGAACCGCCCGGTGCGGACCCGCATGCCGGGTGGTGTGGGAGGGGTCCGGTCTGCAATGACCGGCCCCTATCCCGATAACAGCCCGGGGCGCCCCGCGCACGCCGCCTACACTGCTCTACATGCGCGCAGGCGCCACACGCCCAATCCAGGATGAATGAAGATTTCCAGCGCTTGCTCGAGCAAGCGCATGCGTTCTTGTTGCGCCTGGACCGGCTCATTCCTGGCCCGGATCACGAGCCCATTGCGGCGCCCGACTGGCAAGCCTCGATCGCGTTTCGCTACCGCCGTCGCGGCGCGTCGCTGCTTGGCGGCGGCTGGCTCGAGCCGGTACGCCATGTGGCGGGTATCGGCCTTGCCGACCTGCGCGAAGTGGAGCCGCAAAAACAACGTTTGCGCAGCAACATCGCGCAGTTCGTTGCCGGGCGGCCGGCCAACAACGTGCTGCTCACGGGCGCCCGCGGTACCGGCAAGTCCTCGCTCGTCAAGGCCTGCCTGAACGAGTTTTCGTCGCAGGGCCTGCGCTTGATCGAGGTCGACAAAGACGACCTGGTGGACCTTCCCGATATCGTCGACCGGGTCGCCGAGCGTAGCGAGCGTTTCATCGTCTTCTGCGACGACCTCGGCTTTGAGGAAGGCGAGCGCGGCTACAAGGCGCTCAAGTCCGTGCTGGACGGCTCGGTGGCCGAAACCGGCGACAACGTGCTCATCGTGGCCACTTCGAACCGGCGCCACCTGCTGCCCGAGTACATGAGCGACAACCTCGCCTACCGGCACACCGAAGACGGCGAAGTGCACCCTGGGGAAGCGGTCGAAGAGAAGGTTTCGCTCTCCGATCGGTTTGGCCTGTGGATCAGCTTCTACCCGTTCAATCAGGAAGAGTACCTGACCATCGTGGCGCAATGGATGCGCGCCTATGGCCTGGCCGAGCCTGCCATCCAGGCCTCGCGTGCGCACGCTCTCGTGTGGGCGCTCGAGCGCGGCTCGCGCTCCGGCCGCGTGGCGTGGCAGTTCGCGCGCGACTACACCGGGCGCAACGATGTTCAAGCCGACGACCCCGACCCCCATGCGGTGCTGCCCTAATGGCTGAACGCGTGGCGGTCGACGTGGCGGTCGGCGTGCTGCTCGATGGCAAGGGCCGCTTCTTGATGACTTCGCGGCCCGCGGGAAAGGTCTATGCAGGCTACTGGGAGTTTCCGGGCGGCAAGCTCGAAGCCGACGAGTCGGTGGAGCAGGCCTTGCGGCGCGAGCTGCGCGAAGAACTGGGCATCGTCGTCACTGCGGTGGTGCCTTGGCGGGTCGAGTTGGTCGACTACCCGCACGCCAGGGTGCGCCTGCATTTTTGCAAGGTCCACGAGTGGAGCGGCGCATTCGAGATGCGCGAGGGGCAGTCGGCCGAGTGGCAGCGCTTGCCGGTGGGCGTGGCGCCGGTGCTCGAGGGCTCGTTGCCGGTTTTGAGCTGGCTCGCAGAAGAGAGCGCAGGGCGCGACCCGGTGTGCGGCGCCTGAGGCGTGGCGAGCGCTTCAGCTCGAAGGCGGTGCACTCACGGTTTCGACGCTCGCTTCGAACATGACGGTCGATACGTCGTAGAGCTCCGCCACTTCAAGCCCATTGCGCAGATCCCATGAAGAGTCGAACCATGCAGTCGCATCCGACTCGTATTGCGGCTCGTCAAGGCTACGCGGCTGCTCGCCCGGGCTGCGCGGCGGCTCGACTCGCGGGGGCTTTATTGCCGGACCTGTCATGCGTGCCATAGGCCCTTCTCTCTTGCCGATACCTGATGCCAGAGTGTGCGTCGCGGGACGCCCGCTCGGTACCCCCTTGAAGTGGGGGGTGGCGTTTCGCGAGGGCTGTCAGTGTAGCGGCGCAGCGTCGTCCTTGTCTTCGATCGCGGGCTGCACTTCGACGCGGTAATTCTCGCTCGACCAGGCGCCCAGGTCGCCCGTTTTACAGCGTTCGCTGCAAAATGGGCGATAGGGGTTGGTTAGGGCGTACACGGAGCGTGCGCCGCAGCCCGGACAGCGCACCGTGCGCACCGCGGCGTCGGGCTGGCTCATGAGCAAAGCGTCAGCTCGAAGCTGGCGTCGTCTGCGCTCGGGCGCAATCGCCCTTCGCCGTCGGGGCGCATGAGGCGCACCGACGCCATGAGGCGGTGCCCGCTCATCTCGGGAATCATCTGGGAGTCGGTGCCGATGCGAACGCGCATGAGGCTGTAACTGCGCCCCGCTTGCAGAGCTTGCTGAAAATGGCCGCCTTTGGCCACCACCATGTTAGGGCTGCCCGACTCTCGCAGCAGCGCCAGCAGCAAAGTGAGCGCTTGGCCTAAGGGCATGAGCGTGGCCACCCAGCGTTGCAGGTCGCCTTGCCGACGTGCAACGCTTTCGTGCTGCCAGGCGAAGTAAGCGGGAAGGTCGAACTCGCAGGTGCCGCCGGGAATGCTGATGCGGCTCCTGATCGCCATCAGCCATTCGTTGCCGTTGAGCACGTTGCCGGCCTTGCCCGCCACTTCATTAAGGCCCTGGAAGGCGGTGTCGATGCGCCCGATGACCTGGTCCAGCGCCGACTCCGAAATCGACGGGTTGCCGCGGTATTGGGCGAACTGCAGCTTGTGGCGTTCCAGTTCCTGGAGGAGGTCGCTCTTCACGTCGGCGCGCGAGGCGACATCCATGATTTCGAACAGCGTGGCGATGGCGAAGTGGTGGTCGACCGCGGTTTCGCGCGCAGCGAGCACGGCGAGCCGCTCGAACAGGTGTTCGAGCCGCAACAGGGTGCGAATGCTTTCGTTGAATGGGTACTCGTAAAGTATCAAGGCAGCTACCCCGCCGCATGCGACGCGCGATTGTTCCACATGCCTCGGCGCAACCCGTGTGCTGCCCACAAACTGCCGCGCTGCGCCAAGGTCTTCGTGGCTGGGGAACGCCAGGGCAGCGCCGCGGTTTCACTGCTGCGGCGATGCCCCGCGGGGGCTTGCGACCCAGATGCGCCACAGTGCCGCGACCTCGGCCTGCAGCGCGGTGAGATCGTCGGCGCCGTTGTAGAGCGTTGCGTCGGCTGCCGCGCGCCGCGCGGCGCGCGAGGCCTGGCCGGCGATGACGCGTTCGACCGCTTCGCGCTGCCAGCCCGAGCGGCGCATCACGCGCTCGACCTGTACGCCGAGCGGGCAGTCGACGACCAGCACGCGGTCCACCCGCCTCTTCCAGCGAATCGACTCGACCAGCAAGGGCACATCGAACACAGTGCAAGGCTCGGTGCCAGGTGCGTTCAGCGCCGCATCGCAGCGGGCCGCGATGAGCGGATGCAGCAGGCTTTCGAGCTGGCGCTTGATTGCCGCGTTGGAAAAGGCCCGTTCGCGCATCCAGCGGCGGTCGAGCGCACCGCTGGCGTCGATGGCGGCGGGGCCGAACGAGGCCCGCAGGGCGTCGATCGCTTCGCCGCCGGGTTCGGTGAGGATGCGGGCGATCGCATCGGTGTCGATCAGGCGCGCCCCCAGGGCCTGCAGGATCGAAGCGACCGTGCTCTTGCCGCTACCAATGCCGCCGGTGAGGCCGATGCGCAAGGCCAAGCGCACTCTCCCGGGTCAGGCCCAGCCGAGCCAGCCCATGACGCGCTCGGAGCCCGCGAACAGGACCACCAGGGCGGCGCCGGCGAGAAACGGACCGAAGGGCACGTAGCGCCCTTCGCGCAGTGCCCCCGACATCTTCATGGCGATCCCGACCGCAGCGCCGATGAGCGAGGCGCCGAGCACGATCGGAAGAAGCATCTGCCAACCGAGCCAGGCGCCGAGCGCGGCCAGGAGCTTGAAGTCGCCTGCGCCCATGCCTTCTTTGCCGGTGGTCAGCTTGAAAAGCCAGTACACGGACCACAGCGCGAGAAAACCGAACACTGCGCCCCAGACGGCGGTGGAAAGCGGAATCGTCAAGCCCAGGGCCGCCGCGACCAGACCGCCCCACAGCAGGGGCAGCGTCAGGCTGTCGGGCAGCAGTGTGGTGTCCCAATCGATGCCGGAGAGCGCCAGCAAGCTTGCGGCAAAGGCGCACCACGCCAGCACCGCAGGCTGCGCACCGAACTGCCAGGCGAGCGCTGCAAACAGCCCCGCCGTGGTCAGCTCGACAAAAGGATAGCGCCACGAGATCGGCGTCTTGCAGGCCGCACAGCGCCCGCGCAGCATGAGCCAGCTGAGCAGCGGGACGTTTTCGTGCCAGGCGATCGCATGGGCGCACTGCGGGCAGCGCGACGCCGGCTTGGAGAGGCTCACTGCCGGCATGTCGGGGCCGGGCTGCCCGAGCAGTTCGGCGGCCTCGGCCCGCCAGTCCCGCTCCATCATCAGGGGCAGGCGGTGAATGACGACATTAAGAAAGCTGCCGACGCACAAGCCGAGCGCGCCGAGCGCCCAGGGCGACAAGAGCGCACTCACCCATTCAGGCAGCATGCGCGCTGTGCCTCAGACGACCTGGCCGAGCTTGAAGATCGGCAGGTACATCGACACCACGATGCCGCCGATAAGGGTGCCGAGGACGACGATGATGAGCGGCTCGAGCAGACTCGACAGGCCCTTGACCGCCTCGTCGACCTCGGCCTCGTAGAACTCGGCCGCCTTGGCCAGCATGTGGTCGAGCGCGCCCGACTCCTCGCCGATGGCCGACATTTGCAGCACCATCGTGGGGAAGATGCCCGCGGCGGTCATGGCGGTGGTGAGTGCCGTGCCGGTGGAGACGTCTTTCTGGATCTGCTCGGTGGCCTCGGCGAAGACGGCATTGCCGGCCGCACCGCCGACCGAGTCGAGGGCTTCGACCAGCGGTACGCCCGCGGCGAACATGGTCGACAGGGTGCGGGTCCAGCGCGCGACCGCCGACTTGTACAAGAGGCTGCCGAATATCGGCAGCTTGAGCAACAGGCGGTCCATCGTTTTTTGCATCTTCACCGACCGCTTCCACGACTCGAAGAAGAAATAGGTGCTGCCACCGATGACGCCGAAGATCAGCCACCAATAACTGACGAAGATCTCCGACAAGGCCATGACGAAGAGGGTCGGCGCCGGCAGGTCGGCGCCAAACGAGGTGAACACTTCCTTGAAGGCCGGGATCACGAAGATCATGATGACCGCGACGACGACGAACGCCACCACCAGCACCGCGACCGGGTAGATCAGCGCCGACTTGATCTTGCGCTTGATCTCGAGGGTTTTTTCCTGGTAGACGGCTAGGCGATCGAGCAAGGTCTCCAGGATGCCGGCCGCTTCGCCCGCTTCGACGAGGTTGCAGTACAGGGCGTCGAAGTGCAGCGGGTGCTTGCGAAAGGCCGCCGACAGGCTGGTGCCGGTTTCGATGTCGGTGCGAATGTCGGTGAGCAGCTTGGTGACGCGCGCATTGGTGCTGCCGCGGGCCACGATGTCGAAAGACTGCAGCAGCGGAACGCCCGCGCGCATCATGGTGGCAATTTGACGCGTAAAGATCGCGATGTCTTTTTGCTTGATCGAGCTGCCGCCGCGCATGCGACGCTTCTTGACCTTGTTGACCAGAATGCCCTGGCGCCTGAGGGTTGCGCTGACGACGGCTTCGCCGCCAGCGCGGACTTCGCCCCGCACGACCTTGCCGTTCTTGTCCTTGCCTTCCCACTCGAAGACGAATTCCTTGACGGCGCGCGACGTGGCAGTTGCTGTGACCATGATTTTTTGCGTCTCCCCGACGACCGTTGACTAGCTATTCATTGGTGACCGAGATCACTTCTTCGAGCGTGGTCTGGCCCGCCTTGACCTTGATCAGGCCGGACTGGCGCAGGTCGCGCACGCCTTCTAGCGCCGCCTGCTTGGCGATGTCGACCGCGTTGCCCTGGGCAAGGATGATGCGTTGAATCGCCTCCGTGATCGGCATCACCTGATAGAGGCCCACGCGACCGCGGTAGCCGTTGCCGCAGGTCGAGCAGCCGACTGCCCGATAAGGCTTCCAACTGCCGTCGAAATCGGCCTCGACGAAGCCCGCCTTGAGCATCGCCTCGCGAGGGTAATCGGCCACGACCTTGCAGTTCTCGCACAAGCGACGCGCCAGGCGCTGCGCCGTGATCAGGATCACGCTGGATGCGATGTTGAACGGCGCAACACCCATGTTCAACAGGCGCGTCAAGGTCGTCGGCGCGTCGTTGGTGTGCAAGGTGCTCATCACCATGTGCCCGGTCTGGGCGGCCTTGAGCGCGATGTCGGCGGTGTCGAGGTCGCGGATTTCGCCGACCATGATGATGTCGGGGTCCTGCCGCAGAAAGGCCTTGAGCGCGACGGCGAAGTTCATCCCCGCCTTGTCGTTCACGTTGACCTGGTTGACCCCCGGCAGGTTGATTTCCGCCGGGTCCTCGACGGTGGAAATGTTGACGCCCGGCTGGTTGAGGATATTGAGGCAGGTGTAGAGCGAGACCGTCTTGCCCGAGCCGGTGGGCCCCGTCACCAGGACCATGCCGTAAGGGCGCTTGATGGCCTCGAGCAGGCGGTCTTTCTCGGCTTTCTCGTAGCCCAGGGCCTCGATGCCGATTTTGGCGCTCGACGGGTCGAGAATACGGATGACGATCTTTTCGCCGAACAAGGTGGGCAGGGTGCTGACGCGAAAGTCGATCGCCTTGTTGCCGAACTTGAGCTTCATGCGGCCGTCTTGCGGCACGCGCTTTTCCGCGATGTCCAGGCGCGACAGCACCTTGATGCGCGAAGCGAGCTTGTCCTTGATGGCGATCGGCGGCTGGGTGATTTCGCGCAACTCGCCGTCGACGCGAAAGCGCACGCGGTAGTTGTATTCGAAGGGCTCGAAGTGAAGGTCGGACGCGCGCGCGTTGATCGCGTCGATGAGCATCTTCCGGAGAAAGCGCACGACTGGCGCGTCCTCGACGTCGGTCGAGACTTCCTGGGACTCCGCAGCGGTGTCTTCTTCTGTGACGTCGAACTCGAAGTCGCCCGCGACCAGGGCTTCGAGCGATTCGCCGGCACTCGATCTCGCGGCATCGACGAGCTTCATGAGCTTGTCGTGCTCGACAATCACCCACTCGGGCGTCAACTGGGTGGCGAACTTGATGCGCTCGGCCGCTTCCTGGTCGGTGGGGTCGGCGCCGCCGATGAACAGACGATTGCCTCGCTTGCCGAGCACGATCACCTGGTATTGCGTGGCCAGCTTGCTGTCGATCACGTTGCGCGGCAACCGAGTTGGGTCGACCGCGTTGAGGTCGAGCAGCGGCATGGCCAGCACGGTGGACAGGGTGTGCGCCAACTCCGAGGGGTTCACCGCCCCGGCACTCAAGACCGCGGAAATGAAGCTGCGCTTGTTTTCCTTCGAGGAGCGGACCAAGTCTTCGGCGATCTTGACGCTGAGCTTGCCGGCATGCACGAGTACGCGCGCGACGCCTGACAGCGAGCTCTGCGGGGTATCGGCAAGGGTGTCCACGGGCTATCGGCAGGCAGTGAGCGGCAACCGAGGCATGATCGTCGATTCACCCTGCATTTGTAAATGAAGCCGAGCCGGCCGGCGCGCAACCGCCCTGCAATGCCGTGCAGACACCACAGTAAGCAATAGCACCAACGGATATCGATGGTCGGGGTGAGAGGATTCGAACCTCCGGCCTCTACGTCCCGAACGTAGCGCTCTACCAGGCTAAGCTACACCCCGATGGTCTTGCTCGGCCGGGATCGGCCGAGCGTCGCTCAAAGATCGGCCGGGGTGAGCCGGCCGCCTAATCCAACACGTGCAACAAACGCTGCCCGTGCGGCGAGCGCTACGAAGAGCGCTCCGTCAGTTGAGCGCACAAGTATAGCAAGGCATCGCGGTGTTCCGACTCGGGCAACACCGAGAGACTCGCTCGTGCGCGGTCGACTTCTGTCCGCGCCGACGCCCGTGTCGACTCCAAGGCGCCGGTCTCACGAACGATCTCGATGATCTCGGGCAGGCGCTCGACTTCACCGAGTTCGATGGCCGAACGCACCAGCGAGCGCTGGGCCGGCGTGCCGCGCGACATCGCAATCAGCAGCGGCAGAGTCGGCTTGCCCTCGCGCAGGTCGTCGCCGACGTTCTTGCCCAGGGCAACGGTGGCGCCGTCGTAGTCGAGCAGGTCGTCGATCAGCTGGAACGCCGTCCCCAGGCTGCGGCCATAGTCGGCGCAAGCGTTCTCGATGGCCGGCGCGGCTTGCGCCAGGATGGCGCCCAGGCGCGCACTCGCCTCGAATAGCTTGGCGGTCTTGAAGCGGATCACCCGCAGGTAATCTTCCACCGACAAGTCGGGGTCGTGCATGTTCATCAGTTGAAGGACTTCGCCCTCGGCGATCATGTTGGTGGCGTCGGCCAGCACTTCAAGGACGCGCATGCGGTTCACGGACACCATCATCTGGAACGCCCGCGAATAAAGGAAGTCGCCAACCAGCACGCTGGCGGCGTTGCCGAAATGCGCATTGGCGGTGCCGCGCCCGCGCCGCAATTGCGATTCGTCCACCACGTCGTCGTGCAACAAGGTGGCTGTGTGGATGAACTCCACGGTGGCGGCCAGCTCGAAGCGCTCCGGCCCGCAAAAGCCCAGGGCTCGGGCGAACAGCAGAACCAGCAGCGGCCGCACGCGCTTGCCGCCGGCGCCGATGATGTAGTGCGAGATCTGGTTGATCAGGGCGACTTCGGAAGTCAAGCGTTTCTTGATCAACGCGTCGACCTCGGTCATCTCGGCGGCCATCAATTCGGCGGGTAACGAGGCCGACCGGTCGGTATTCGAGATGGCGGTCACAGGGGCGCGAGAAGTCGCTCGGTCAGTCACGAGCGCCACAATTATAGGAAGGGAAGGCGGCCCGCTTCGCTGCCCGGTGCCAGTGCCGCGCCTTTCGAGCAGCATTGCCCTTGCCAGTGTTTTGCTGTGGTAGAGTCGCGGGCTTCGCGGTGCTCCATGGACACGGCCTTTCATCCCTTTAAGGATCGAGAGGCCAGGGTCTGCAATTGAAGAGGGTTGATATGTACGCGGTCATTCAAACCGGCGGCAAGCAGTACAAAGTTGCCACAGGCGAAAAAATTCTGGTCGAACAGATCGCTGCCGAGGTTGGGCAAGAGATCGTCATCGACCAAGTGCTGGCCGTGGGAATCGGCGCGGGCTTGAAGGTCGGCACCCCCCTCGTGGCCGGTGCCACCGTGAACGCCACCGTGGTGTCCCAGGGTCGCCACGCCAAGGTTCGCATCTTCAAGATGCGCCGCCGCAAGCACTACCAAAAGCGCCAAGGCCATCGGCAGAACTTCACCGAACTCATGATCGGCTCGGTCAACGGCTGATCGGCCGCCCACCCTGCAGGAGCAACACACATGGCACAGAAAAAAGGCGGCGGTTCAACGCGCAACGGCCGCGATTCGCAGCCCAAGATGCTCGGCGTCAAGGTGTTCGGCGGCCAAGCCGTGTCGGCCGGCGCCATCATCGTGCGCCAGCGTGGCACGCAATTCCATCCCGGCAACAACGTCGGCCTCGGCAAGGACCACACGCTGTTCGCGCTGACCGACGGCGAAGTGAGCTTCGCCGTCAAGGGCCAACTCAACCGCCGAACGGTGAACGTCACCAAGGCTTGAGCCGGCTCGCCGCTCGTTCGCGAAGCCCCGAGCCTTCGGGGCTTTTTTATTTTCCTTGCGCATGAAGTTCGTCGACGAAACCTCTATCGACGTCGCCGCTGGCGACGGCGGAAACGGCTGTGCGAGTTTTCGCCGCGAGAAATTTATTCCTTTCGGCGGGCCCAACGGTGGCAACGGCGGGCGCGGCGGCCACGTCTACGCAGTCGCCGACCGCAACCTCAACACACTGGTCGATTTTCGCTATGCGCGCCGCCATGAGGCCCGCCATGGCGAGCACGGGCGCGGCTCCGACCAGTTCGGCGCCGCCGCAGACGACATCGTCTTGCGCATGCCGGTCGGCACGATCATCACGGACGCCGACACCGGTGCGCCCGTGGCCGAGTTGCTCGAGCCCGACGAGAGAATCCTGCTCGTCAAGGGCGGCGACGGCGGCTTCGGCAATCTGCACTACAAGACCAGCACCAACCGCGCGCCGCGTCAAAAGACACCGGGCTGGCCCGGCGAGCAGAAGAAGCTCAAGCTCGAGTTGCGTGTGCTGGCCGATGTCGGCTTGTTGGGCATGCCCAATGCCGGCAAGTCCACGCTGATCGCCGCCATCTCGAACGCGCGGCCCAAGATCGCCGACTATCCCTTCACCACCCTGCATCCCAACCTGGGCGTCGTGCGGGTGGCACCGGAGCAGAGCTTCGTGGTTGCCGACGTCCCCGGTCTCATCGAAGGGGCTGCCGAGGGGGCCGGGCTCGGCCACCGTTTCCTGCGGCACCTGCAGCGCACGCGCTTGCTCCTGCACATGGTCGACCTGGCGCCATTCGACGACGCCGACCCGGTGGCGCAGGCGAAGGCGATCGCGGCCGAACTCAGGAAGTACGACCCCGCCCTCTACGAGAAGCCGCGCTGGCTGGTGCTCAACAAGCTTGACATGGTGCCGCTCGACGAGCGTGCGGCGCGCGTGAAGGAGTTCGTCAAGCGCTACAAGTGGAAGGGCCCGGTGTTCGAGATCTCGGCGCTGACGCGAGAAGGCTGCGAGCCCCTGGTGCAAGCCATCTACCGCCATGTCGCGAGCTTCCAGACCCACCATGTGGACCCCGACGTGCGCTTTGCGCAGGTCGATGCGCCCGAGCCCGACGTCGACGCAATGCGCGCCGACGATCCGCGCTTTCGTTGACGGCGTCGCACACGGTGGTCGACTTGCTGCGCGATGCTCGGCGAATCGTCGTGAAGGTCGGCTCCAGCCTGGTGACCGACGAAGGCCGCGGGGTGGATGCGGCTGCGGTGGGCAACTGGTGTCGCCAGCTTGCGGTGCTCGCCAAGGAGGGCCGCGAAGTGGTGATGGTCTCGAGCGGCGCCATCGCCGAAGGCATGAAGCGCCTGGGATGGCGAACCCGGCCCAAGGAAGTTCACGAACTGCAGGCTGCCGCGGCCGTGGGGCAGATGGGCCTGGCCCAGATGTACGAAAGCAAGCTTTCGGAGCATGCGATCGGAAGCGCCCAGGTGCTGCTCACGCACGCCGACCTGGCCGACCGGGAGCGCTATCTCAACGCCCGCTCGACGCTGTTGACCTTGCTCGCACTGAAGGTCATTCCGGTCATCAACGAAAACGACACCGTCGTTTGCGATGAGATCAAGTTCGGCGACAACGACACCCTCGCCGCCCTGGTGGCCAATCTGCTCGAAGCCGACCTGCTCATCATCCTCACCGACCAAGCCGGTCTTTACTCCGCCGATCCGCGCAAGGACCCGTCGGCAAGGCTCCTTGCCGACGTGCGGGCGGGCGATGCCGAACTCGAGCGCATGGCGGGGGGGGCCGGCTCGAGCCTCGGGCGTGGCGGCATGATCACCAAGGTGCTGGCCGCCAAGCGCGCCGCGCGCAGCGGCGCCTCGACCGTGATTGCTTGGGGACGCGAGCCAGACGTCCTGCTGCGCCTGGTGGCGGGCGAGGCGCTCGGCACCTTGCTGCGCGCGGGCACCGCCAAGCTGGCGGCGCGCAAGCAGTGGATGGCCGACCACTTGCAGCTGCGTGGTTCGGTCAGCGTGGACGCCGGATCCGTGGCCTAGCTTCGCGACGATGGCAAGAGCCTGTGGCGGATCGGCATCGAGCGGGTGCAGGGCGATTTCGCCCGCGGCGACGTGATTGCGGTGCTCGCGCCGGGCGGCGCCGAGGTGGCGCGCGGACTGGCCAACTATTCGAGCAGCGAGGCGCGTCTGATCGCGCGCAAAGCGTCGTCGCAGATCGAGGCCCTGCTCGGCTACGTGAACGAGCCGGAGATGATCCACCGCACAAATCTCGTGCTGGGTTGAAGCGCTCCCAGGAGCCTGTCGGGCTTGGGGATCGTCGGCTGCAATTTGACCGCAGCGGTCCATTTTTTACCGGCTTCTTGTCCCATAGCTACGGCTATGGGCCTGCGAACCCGGCAAAAAGTGTCCTCGCTGGGGCCAGATTTCGCTTCGACCCCCAAGCCCGACAGGCTCCTAGGCGGCGCCGCTGCCGGCGGGCGGCGTGGGCAGCGGCGCCGACGAATCGCCATCGCTGGGCCGTTCCTCATCGTGGCGCACGCTGCGCATGCCCGCGCGCAGGTAGCGATTGTGTGGGTTGGCGTGTGGCAGGAAGCGCGACAACTCGGTGAGCGCCATCTGATAGACCTCGCGCTTGAACTCGATCACCACCTCGAGCGGCACCCAATACTCGTTCCAGCGCCACGCATCGAACTCGGGGTGGCTGCAGGCGCGCAGGTTCA
This sequence comes from Methylibium sp., assembly GCA_031420735.1. Classification (GTDB taxonomy): domain Bacteria; phylum Pseudomonadota; class Gammaproteobacteria; order Burkholderiales; family Burkholderiaceae_C; genus Methylibium. Next base: position 3 of record JANONH010000109.1, on the reverse strand, counting down.
TGT
>JANONH010000108.1:0-2777 GCA_031420735.1 Methylibium sp. | reverse complement strand
CGATGCGCCAGGCCATCGAAGAGAAGTTCATTCTCGATGTGCTCAAGGGGTATGTGACCTACGACGCTGCCTTCAAGCTGGAACAGGCCGGCAATGACGTGGAGGTGAAGTCTGGCAAGGCCCGGAAGAAGCTGTTCCAGTACGTGGCGCTTCATCCGACCAGCATCGCGCAGAAGGTCACGATCGTCATCGAGCACTTCCGTGAGCACGTCATGCACCTGCTCAACGGTCAAGCGAAAGCGATGGTCGTGACCGACAGCCGCAAGGCGGCCGTTCGCTACAAGCAGGAGTTCGACAAGTACATGGCCAAGGCCGGGTACACCGACTTCAAGGCACTTGTGGCGTACTCCGGCACGATCTCCGACGCTGAATACGGCATCAAGGACGCCGACGAAGGGGACCTCAACGGCGGGAAACCCAAGCTCAAGGATGACTTGATCAAAGAGGCCTTCAAGACAGACGAGTATCGGGTGCTGTTGGTGGCCAACAAGTTCCAGACCGGCTTCGATCAGCCGTTGCTGTGCGCCATGTACGTCGACAAGAGGCTGGACGATGTGATGGCGGTACAGACGCTGTCGCGCCTGAACCGGATGTACCCCGGCAAGGAAACAACCTTCGTCCTGGACTTCCGCAACGCGGCGAAAGACGTGCTGAAAGCCTTCATGCCGTTCTATCGGACGGCAAGACTTTCAGGCATCACCGATCGCAACCTGCCTCACCAGCTGCGCGAGAAGCTCGAGACGGCACGGGTTTTCGAGTGGTCTGAGATCGAAGCGTTCTCCAAGTTGTTCTTCAGCGAACGCAACGATCAGGCGTTCCAGGCGCACTTGAAGCAATCGCTGGAGCGCTACCAGGCCCTGAAGAAGGAGGAGCGTGAGCTGTTCCGGCGCGATGCCGGCACCTACGTGACGGCTTATGAGTTTCTGTCGCAGCTGATCTCGTACGACATGCCCGAACTGGAGAAGCTGCGGGCGTTCCTGAAGATGCTGTTGCCTCGGCTGAAGGGCGAAGGTGACGACCCGGTGATGATCGACGGCGCCGCGCGCCTGGCAGGCTTCAAGCTGAAGAACAAAACTGAGCACGAATTGGATTTGGTCAAGGGGGAGGCGGTGAAGCTGGACCCCATGAAGGCGGGCGGTGGGGAGCCGTGGGAAGACCCCAGGCAGCGGCTGTCGTTCATCATCAAGAAGATGAACGAGATCTTCGCCGGCAAGCACAGCGACGCCGAGTTCGAGGGCTGGGCCACGGCCGTCATCGGCAACGCCAGCGAAGATGCGGCACTGGCCGAGCAGGCCAAAGCGAACTCCACGGCAGCGCAGTTTGCCAACGGGGACTACCGCACCGTGCTCTCCCAGGCGGTGATTCGGGCACTCGAGAGCCACCACTCGATGTCAGAGCAGACGCTGCAGAACTCGAGGGTGTTCGATGAGGTTGCTGAACTGCTTCTTCCGGAGGTTTACGAGCGAGCGAGGGGGCAGGCGCAGGCGGCCGTGAATCGAGCGCAATCGCGCCCAACCACCGAAGAAGTGCCTGCGTATGAAGCCGATGACGGGCCGCTGACGGCGCAAGAGATCGAGGAACTGCGTGCGATCTCGACCGCGGGCTTGCCAAAGGGCAAGATCGTCAAGAAGCGGTCACTGTTCTGATATGGCGAACTGGACGCCACCGACACCCGGCGACATCGTCTGGTGCCAATTCCCCTTCTTGCCCTGCCGAGACCCTGGCCCGAAACCCCGTCCCGCACTGGTATGCGAAGTCACTGAGCGCGAGGACGGTATGGCGGTCACCGTCGTGTACGGCACTTCGAAGAGAGTGCAACAGCTCTATCCCGGGGAGTTCGCGATCACCAAGATGGGCAATCCTGACGCCTACAAAAGCGCCGGCCTCTCCTTGGATACCAAATTCGACTTCAAGCAGTCAATTGAACTACCTTGGAACCAGGCCTTCTTCGCCGTACCTGCACGTGCAGCACACGGGGAGCATCCAAAGCTGGGTGAGCTTCACCCTTCGGTGATGCGAGCGGCGCAAGCTGCTTGCCGAGCGGTTCCGAGTGATAGCTGAAGCAGCCGATCGGCGCCCTTCGACGGGGTGGAGCGGGATACGCCTGCGGCAAATCCTGCGCTGTCGAGTCATTCCATGGCATGTTCGACGTTATCTTCACTGCACGTCCCGTTGTCATCTTTCCCCCTCCAATTCATGAGAAATCAATCCATGGCAACCAAAAGTGCAGGTGCCTCGCTGCAAGCAATCACCGCGCAGATTGCAGCGCTGCAAGCGAAGGCGGATGCACTTCGCAAGAAGGAAGTCAGCGGCGTGGTTGCCAAGATCAAGGATGCGATCGCGCACTACGGATTGACCGCCGCAGACCTGGGACTGAGCAAGCCGGCACGCAAGCAGGCGAGTGTGGCCAAGCCGGCCAAGAAAGCCCGCAAGGGTTCTGCCGCCGGAAAGTCCGGAAGGCCAGCCAAGTACCAGGACGATCAGGGCCACGCCTGGAGTGGCATCGGCAAGCGACCGGACTGGTTCAAGGCCGCGCTTGCGGCCGGCAAGACGGCCGACGATCTGCTGGTCAAGCGCTGATCACCTTCGCGCCTCCGAAAGCTGCTGGACGCGAGCTTCACTTGCCTGCCGCGAAGGCTGCGTTGAGCGCCTCGGCCAGCCGCTGTCCAGCTGCCGCCAACTGTTGCACCAGTTGACCGTTCCACTGCTCCGGGTAGCCCTCGTCCAGCGTGGAGCACGTCTCGGCGAGAGACAGTTCGTACGCGGCGTTGTCGTCG
>JANONH010000107.1:0-4258 GCA_031420735.1 Methylibium sp. | reverse complement strand
CCGACTCGGCAATGACTTCACGCGCCCGCACATAAGCGGAGATGTCGCGGAAGTAGCACACCACCCCATGGCCGCCCTCCGGCAGCTCGATGCGGTGGATTTGCCATTCGTAGCACTCGGTCACGCCGCGGTCCTGGCGTTCGGCGATGTATTCGGGCGCGAGGTAGGGCTCGCCAGTTTCCAGTGTGTGCCTGACAAGCCGGACCAGTTCTCGCGCAATGTCCGCCGGCCACTTGCCATGCATGACGCGATCGAAATCAAGACCGATCAGTGCCGGCACACCATCGAAGGCGCGCTGTGCGGCGGGATTTACCGCCCGAAAGCGCAGATCGGCGTCGACGACGTAAATGCCGAACGGGGCGTCGTTGAGCAGGGTCTCGAACTGGGCCGTGCGCTGCCGCAGCGCCTGCTCGTCGCGCACGCGCTCGGTGATGTCGCGCGACACCGCGACAAAGCGCACCACCCTGCCCTCTGCATCGCGGCTCGCCGCGACCATCGCGTCCCACCACCTGGGGCTGCCCTTGGCGGTGGGACAAAAGGCCTGGAAGCGCCCCGTTCCGCCAGCGCGCGCGACCTCGATGGCCGCCAGCACCGCGGCCCGGCTTTGCTCGGGCCACTGTTCGCACCAGTGTTGGCCCACCACGGCGCTGAAATCGTCGATCTCCATCAGGCAGGTGCCGTTGGCGTTCGTGCTCAGCAGGCGGCCCGTCGCATCGAGCACCTTCGCGCAGTCGGGGCTGCCTTCGAACATGCTGCGACTGAAGGCCTCGCTCTCGCGCAGCGCCTGGCTGCGCAGGCGCTCGGCTTCGTGGGCGATGGCACTGCCCACCGCCACGGCGATCTGGCCGGCCAGCAACTCGAGGAATGCGCGGTAGGCGCCGTCGAGCGGCCGGCGTGGGCTGACCCCCGCCACCAGGAAGCCGACCACGCGCCCGGCTGGCCCGCCCAGCGGCAACACGACGGCGCTGTGCACCGGCTCGGGCCAGGCGGCGCCCACCAAGTCGCCAAAACGCGCGCGCAGGTCGGTGAGGACTTCAGCTTTGTTGGCGCGCAGCACGGCGCCGAGCGGCCAAGCGCTCGCCTCGCCCTCTGGCGCCAGGCTCACGCACAGCGGCGCAGCGCACGAGCCTGGCGCAAGGCCGGCCGAGCCTGCCAGCCGGGCCGTCTGCGCGTCGGCGTCGCAGAGGTAAATGAGGCCAAATGGCAGATCATTCGGGATGCCGTCCAGCACGCGGGCGGCGTACACGCAGCTTTCGCCGACCGAAGACGCCTCGGTCGTTTGCGCCACCAACTCGCGCAGCGCCATCATTTGCCGCTCGCCGATCACCCGGGCGGTGGTTTCGGCGACGATGCAGAACAGGCCGCAGACCCGCCCGCTCTCGTCGCGCAAAGGGTCGTAGGAGGCGTTGAAAAAGGTTTCTTCGAGATAGCCGAAGCGCGCCAGGTTGTAGGGGCTGTCGCTGGCCCAGTAGGCTTCGCCGGTGGCCAGCACGCCCGCCACCAACTCTCGGTGGCCCGTGACCCAGAGCTCGCCCCAGGCAGCAGGGTCGCTGACCGGCAGACCGAGCGCGCCGGGGTGCTTGTCGCCGAGCACCGAGCGGTAGGCGTCGTTGTAGAACAGATTGAAGTCGCGGCCCCAGATCACGAGGATCTGCGCCTTCGAGGCGAGCATCGTGGCGAGGGCGCTGCAAAGGCTCTGCGGCCAGGCCTCGGGCGGGCCGAGCCCGCAACGCGACCAGTCGAAGGCGCGCATACGTGCGCCCATCTCGCCGCCGCGGGCAAGCCACGCCGGCGCATCGGGTGCGGCGGGTGCAACGCAAAGGACAGGGGTCATGCCACGAAAATCCTCGTCGAGGGGGTCGGGTTGGCCAACCCGGCCGGCGCTGCGCCAAATGGCTGCGCACCTGCAGGGCCCCACCCTCCCCAGTCACGAAGATCGAGGTGTTCGCAGCACTCGTCGGCATTGGGCCTCGGCATGACCCGCCCGTCGATCAGTGCTGCGGCTTGTGGCGGCATCTTACGTCGGTTGCAAGCACGCACTCGCTGCTTGTGGCGAGAGTCGGGCTGTTTATTACCCAGACTCGGATTGAGGGCAACAGTCATCGCGGCGAAGGCCGCCAGAGCGGTCACTGCCACGCTCTGCGTTCTGTTGCGTAATGCCGTTTCTTGTTGCTCGATGCGCCGGCCAATAGGAAAGCGGCACTCCGGTCGGCGCACCGCATTGTCGAAGCGGTCTGAGACTGTCTGGGAACGCGGATTGCCAGCCAATAGAAGTCAGGCGGCTTCGTGCGCAGCGCATATTGCCGACCTGAACCCAGCAATTGACGCGCAGGAGTACGACTCATGGTCAACCGCACGACTTCAATGGGCATGTCAGCGTCTGGCTCGCCGTGCGCTCCAGGTGGCAATCGATGCGTACCTTAATTGCATCCGTGGTGGTCGCCGGCCTTGCGCTAGGGTCGTCCGTGGCGTTGGCGCGAACTGTCAACAACTGCGACATCAACACCGGCACTCTTTGCTACAAAGCCGAGTTGAGCGGCGCCAAGCTGGCAGGCAGTGAACTCGCGTTGTCGAATTTTTCTTGCGCTGACCCGATCCATGCGGACTTGAGCGAGGCCGACCTGCGCGGCGCCCGATTCGAAGACGCCACTCTGGCGGGCACCGAACTTGGCCGCGCCAACGTGGAAGGCTGCATCGGCTGTTCTGCAACCGCAGGCCGCAAACCCTGACGCGCGCAGGGGAAACAGTCCGTGTCGGCGGCCGTCAGCGGATCGGCAAAGTGAGCGGCGCAATCAATCCAGCGAAGCAGACGCGCAATCGCGATCGTCGTGGCGGCGCTCGTCGCCGTCACCGCCGCACAGAAGCGATTCGGCGTGCGTTCGCGGAATTCCTGCTGGTCCCAACCTGTATGAGCTTGGGCTTTCTGCTCATGGCTGCAGCGACCTTTGCGCTCGACCGCGGCAGCGTCGCATGGCTGGTGCCGCTGCGCACGCTGCTGCAGACATACGTCTTTGCCGATGCGCAGTCGAGCGCCGAGCTGTTGGCGACCATCGCTGCGGGGCTCATCACCGTCACCTCGATCACGATCTCTTTGCTGCTCATTGCCTTGCAGCAGGCGGCAAGTGCCCTGACGCACCAAGTCTACGACCAGTTTCTGCGCAATTGGCAGAACCAGGTCTACTTCGGATTTTTCGTCGGGCTGTCGCTGTATACGCTGGTGACTCTGGCCTCGGCTGGGCCGTTAAACCCAGTCATCGGCGCCAGCGTCGCGCTGGTCTCGACGGTGTTCGCGCTTTATTTGCTGCTCATCCTTTTTTATACGACCGTCGATCAGATGCGACCGGTGGTCATCATCGAAGCGATTCACCGTCACACGCTTGCGGCCCGGGAAGTCCAGCGCGAGCTACTCGGTCGGACCCGGCGAGCGCCCCAGTGCCAAGGCACAGTGAGTCTGCCCGTCAAGGCCGTCGCACACGGCTTCGTGACACGAATCGATGTCGATTGCATCGAGGCCGCGACAAAGCGAGCCGGCGCCGAGGTGGAAGTGATCTTGCGGGTTTCGGTGGGCGACTTCGTTGTGTTCGGACAATTGCTGGCTGAAGTGAAGGCGCATGCGCAGGACGACGCTCTCGCCGTCGCCGAGGTGCTGGAAGACGCGGTGCGGCGCGAAGGCCTGCGCGATCTGGCGAACGACCCGCTCGATGGCATCGAAGAGCTGGAAACCATCGCGTGGACCTCGATCTCGACGGCGAAATCGGACCCCGACGCCGGATGAAGTGGCGGCGAGCAAGCCCTATCTGTTAGAGCAATTGTCGATCGTGAGGCCCGAGGCGGTGGTGGGCCTGGGGCTGTCGGCGTGCGGGGCGCTTTTGGGTCCTGGCGAGACGATGAGCCGATTGCGTGGCCGTTGGTGGGAGATTGAAGACTCGCGGGGCGTGAAGGTGCCATTCATGCCGACCTACCACCCGGCGTTTCTGCTGCGGAGTTATTCAGACGAGAACAGGGCGAAAGTGTGGTCGGATTTGAAGATGGTCATGGATCGGTTAGGGATCGTGGGGAAAAAATCGATCGGATGAGGATTTTCTTTGAGCAGCATGAAACCGGCAAGGGGGCGGGGTCGTAGAGACATGTGTCTGCATCAGCCCGCTGGTTCTCAGCAAGGCTGAACCAACCTAGGACCCCCACGAGACCCGGTGTTCAGGCTTTGCCTCGAGCGCCGGGTTTTATGTTACGGGACGTGCCGCGTCGGCGTCGGCGG
>JANONH010000106.1:0-3255 GCA_031420735.1 Methylibium sp. | reverse complement strand
GGCCTGCAGGTCGTCGCGCTTGGTGCCGGTGATGCGCACCGTGTCGCCCTGGATGGCGGCCTGGACCTTCAACTTGCTGGCCTTGACGAGCTGCTGAATCTTCTTGGCGGTCTCGGCGTCGATGCCGGCCTTGACCTTGACAAGTTGCTTGACCTTGTCGCCGCCGATTTTTTCGAGTTTGGCGCTGGTGTCGAGGAAGCGCGCATCGACGCTGCGCTTGGCGAACTTGAGCAGCAGGATGTCGAGCACCTGCGTGAGCTGGAAGTCGCTGTCGGCGTAGAGCGTGATGTCCTTTTCTTTCAGTTCGACCTTGGCCGAGGAGCCCTTGAAGTCGAAGCGCGTGGCGATTTCCTTGCTGGTCTGGTCGCAGGCATTGCGCACCTCTACAAGGTTGGGTTCGAGCACGGTGTCGAAGCTGGGCATGGGGTGCGGGTCGCTCGGGCGAGTGGGGTATGTCGAATGAACGAAAATTCTGCCATGTCTCTTGCCCTCGCGACCGAAAGCAATGTGAGTCTTCGGCCCTACAACACCTTTGGGCTGCCGGCCATGGCGCGCCGGCTGCTCAGGGTGACGTGCGCCGACGACGTCTTGTGCGCGCTGGCCGACCCGGCGCTGGCCGGCCTGCCCATGCGGGTGCTCGGCGGCGGCAGCAACGTGGTGCTCACGCACGACTTGCAGGCGCTGGTGCTCAAGGTCGAAATCATGGGCCGCAGGGTGGTGTCGCAGAGCGAGAAGTCGGTCGTGGTCGAGGCCGGGGCGGGCGAGAACTGGCACGAGTTCGTGGCCTGGACGCTCGCCAGCAGCATGCCGGGCCTGGAGAACCTCGCGCTCATTCCCGGCAGCGTGGGCGCCTCACCGGTGCAAAACATCGGCGCCTACGGCGTGGAGCTCGAAGATCGCTTCCACTCGCTCGACGCCATCGACCTCACGAGCGGCAAGCGCTTCACGCTCGACGCCGCTGGATGCCGCTTCGGCTACCGCGACAGCATTTTCAAGCACGGCGGCGCGGCTGGCCTGGCCGGCCGCTGCCTGATCACGCAGGTGCGCTTCGCCCTGCCCCAGCCGCCCAAGGCGGTGCTTGGCTACCTCGACCTCGAACGCCGCATCTCAGAGACCGGCATCACGCACCCGAGCCCCAAGCAGGTGTTCGACTGGGTGTGCGAGATCCGCCGCAGCAAGCTGCCCGACCCGGCGCGCATCGGCAACGCCGGCAGCTTTTTCAAGAACCCGGTCGTCACTCCCGAGCAATGCCGCGACATCATCACGCGCGACCCGGCCATCGTGCATTACGCGCTGCCCGACGGCAGCTTCAAGCTCGCGGCCGGCTGGCTGATCGATGCCTGCGGCTGGAAGGGCAAGTCCATCGGCCAGGCCGGGGTCTACGAGAAACAGGCGCTGGTGCTGGTGAACCGCGGCCAGGCGATCGGCGGCGAGATCGTCACCCTGGCCAGCGCCATCCAGGAAAGTGTCTACGGCAGGTTCGGTATCCGGCTCGAACCGGAACCGGTGGTGTGGTGATGCGTAAAGCGCGCGCGGGCCGAACGCCTGCGCTTTGTTTGTAATTGAAGGAGACGGCAATGACACAGTGGCGCGCCAAGAAACCCGACGAACCCTATACGCCCGAAGAAGTGCAGGCGCGGCTGGCGGCCGAGCTGCCGCACTGGACTTTTGAAGATGGCTGGATCCGCCGCAAATACAAGACCAGCGGCTGGAAGGCCACCCTGATGGTCGTCAACACCGTGGGCCACCTCGCCGAAGCCGCCTGGCACCACCCCGATTTGGCGGTGAGCTATGCCTTCGTGATCGTCAAGCTCGTGAACCATGCCGCCAAGGGCATCACCGAGAAAGACTTCGCGCTGGCCAAGAAGATCGAGGAGGTGGTGCAGTGGCAGCCGGGCAAGGAAGAGGGCGCGGTGCTCGAAGGCACGCCGAACGAGGACCCGCGCTTCAAGTACATCAAGTACGACGCCTGAGGCGAGCGGCCTGGGTCGCCCGCTAGGGAGCGGCCGTGCAGCCGTACAGGTCGGCTTCGGCTCAGTACGGTGAACCGCCCGGCTGAGAGGAGGTCAGCACGCCGGTTTCGGCGGCGATCCAGTAAGAGGTCACCGCGTTTATGGGACCTGTCCAGGTGCTCAACTTGAAACTTCCGGCGCCGGAGAGCCGCTGTACGCCGACGCTTCGAAAGGTCAGCGGCGTGCCGCTCTTGCAGACGAGCGGCGCCACCGAAGGCCGCAGAAAGTAGACCGAACCGAGGCCCGCGCGCGTGGCCACGTCGCCTTCGATAAGCAGCGCCGTCTCGACATCGACGCCGATGCCCCGGGCCGCGTCCGTGGTGACCGATTTGTCCTGCACGATGCGCGCAACGAAGGTGAGCAGCCGCCCCATGCGGTCGCGGGCGTCGAGGTGCGCATCGGCGATCACGCCGGCCAGGCCGGCGCCGGTGAGGAAGCCGCTGTCGAGGGTCATGCGCCGGTGGTAGGGATTGCCCAGAGCCTCGGCCGACGTGACGCTGCCGGCCGCGCCGGTGTAGTCGACTTCGCCGAGCACGGCCAGGCCGGCGCTGGTGCCGCCGATCGGCACATTGAGGCTCTGCAGCTGCTTGATTTGGATATCGAGCGGCGTGCCCTTCCACAGCCTGATGTAGTCGCTCTGGTCGCCACCGGCGATGAAGAGCGCGTCGGCCTTCGCCACACGTTCGAGCACGAAGGGGTCGGACGCGGCTTCGCGCGTCTTGATCACCAAGGTCTCGACCGAGTCGAGATTGCCCATGGCGTAGATGTAGGGGTTGTAGCCGTCGGCCCCGCTGACTCGGATGACGACGAAATCGCCACGCGGTGCCCGGTCGATCATGAATTCAAAAGCAGCGTCGACGTCGGGCCCACCGCCCATGAGCACCACGCTCGGCAGGGCCGGGGTCGCGGGCTTTAGATCGGCGGCGCTGCCGGTGAGGTAATAGTCGTAGCCCTTGACGGCGATGGCGACCGGCTTGGCGGCAACGGCGGAGACAAAGGCACAGGCCAGGACGGCACTTAGCACAGTGGCAATTAGGCGGCGCGCGGCAGCGCTGGTGTTCAGCATGGTGGATGGGTTCCCGTGGCGCCGGAATGCCCGGCTGTCGGGCCGGATGATCAAACCAGTGCCCGCTGACGTCAAGCGCGCGCCGAGAAAAACGCAGCCCAAGCCCTGCCGTCGCGCCCCGCCCTCAGCATGCGCTGCGTTCTTCATTTGCCGCGAATTTCGGTAGCCCGAGCCCCT
>JANONH010000105.1:0-2107 GCA_031420735.1 Methylibium sp. | reverse complement strand
GGCGCGGGCGACGACAACAGCACCTGCGCGCCCTTCGAGCCGCAGCGCTGCGACTGCTTCATCACCGAGTCCACCTTTGGCCTGCCGATCTACCGCTGGCGGCCGCAGCGCGAGGTGTTCGACGCGGTCAACGCATGGTGGCGCGGCAATGTCGAGGCGGGCCGCCCGAGCCTGCTCATGGGCTACAGCTTCGGCAAGGCGCAGCGCCTGCTCGCCGGAGTCGACGCGAGCATCGGCCCGATCTTCGTGCATGGCGCCGTCGAGCCGCTCAACCGCGCCTATCGTGAAGCGGGCGTCGCCCTGCCGCCGACGCGCCTGGTGTCGCAGGCGACCGACAAGGCCGAGTTCAAGCAGGCGCTCATATTGGCGCCGCCCAGCGTGGCCGGCAGCGTCTGGTCGCGGCGCTTCATCGGCGCCAGCGACGCCTTCGCAAGCGGCTGGATGCAGTTGCGCGGCGCGCGCCGCCGACGCGGCGTGGACCGCGGCTTCGTGCTCTCGGACCATGCCGACTGGCCGGGCCTGATGCAGGCCATCGCCGCCACCGGCTGCCAGCGTGTGATCGTCACGCATGGCTATGAAGCCGTGATGGTGCGCTGGCTTCAACAACAGGGGCTCGAGGCTGGATCGTTTCGCACCGAATACGGCGACGAGGCCCTGGACGGCGATGCGGTCGATACGGGCGCTGCGGTTGATGCGGGCGACAGCCGCACCAGCGGGCCGCGCGCGAGAGCCATGCCGCACGAGCCGCACGAGCCGCGCGCCCCGCAGCAGCCTGACAAGTACGCCACCTCCGCCAACGCCGAGCGCGCCGCAGGCGACGGGCCGGCTTGCCCGCACGCCGCCAACGACCCGCCATGAAGGCCTTTGCCGCGCTCTATGCGCAGCTCGACGCCAGCACCTCCACGCTCGACAAGGTCGCGGCCTTGCGCGGCTACTTCGCGCGCGCCATGCACGAGGCGCCGAGCGATGCCGCGTGGGCCGCCTACTTCCTGGCCGGCGGCCGCCCGCGCCAGGCGGTGCCCACCGCGCTGCTGCGCCGCTTGGCCTGTGAGGTCGCCGGCATCGACGAATGGCTCTTTGAAGAAAGCTACCAGGCGGTCGGTGACCTGGCCGAAACCATCGCACACGTGCTGCCGCCTCCCACGCGCAGCAGCATGCTCAGCCTGAATGAATGGCTCGAGCAGCGCCTGCTGCCCCTGCGCGGCAGGTCGCCCGAGCTGCAGTCCGAGGCCGTGCGCGGCTGGTGGGACGAGCTCGAGCAGCCCGAGCGCTTCTTGCTCGTCAAACTCATCGGCGGTGGCTTTCGCGTCGGCGTGAGCAAACTGCTGGTGCAGCGTGCGCTCGCAGAAGAGGCGGGCCTGGACGCCAAGCTGGTGGCGCAACGCATGATGGGCTACACCGATGCCAAGCGCGCCCCCGATGCGGCACGCTTCATGGCCTTGCTTGCGCCGCCGCAGCACGGCGCACCGCGCGAGGCCGGCGAGCCTTATCCATTCTTTCTCGCCCACCCGCTCGAAGGCGGCGTGGAAAGCTTCGAGGCCCGGCTCGGTGCGCCTTCGCAGTGGTTGGTCGAATGGAAGTTCGACGGCATCCGCGCCCAGCTCGTCAAGCGTGCGGGCCAGGTGTGGTTGTGGTCGCGCGGCGAGGAGCTTGTGACCGAGCGCTTTCCCGAAGTGGCGTCGCACGCACTGGCCCTGCCCGATGGCAGCGTGCTCGACGGCGAGCTCATGGCGTGGCAAGACGATCGCGCCGCGCCGTTTGCGTTGCTGCAGCGTCGCATCGGGCGCAAGACGCTCGGCCCGAAGCTGCTGGCCGAAGCGCCGGTGCGCTTCGTGGCCTACGACCTGCTCGAATGGGCTGGCGAGGACCTGCGCACCTTGACGCAGTTCGAACGGCGAAGGCGGCTCGAATGCGCGCTTGCCAAGCCAACCGGCTTGCTGTTGTCGCCGCGCCTCGAGGCCGACACCTGGCAGGCGCTGGCCGCGTGGCGCGCCAGCTCGCGCGAGCGCGGCGCCGAAGGTCTGATGCTCAAGCAGGGCGCGGCGCCCTATGGCAGCGGGCGCAGAAAGCAAGACCTAGAGAGCGGCGGTGGCGCGGCCTGGTGGAA
>JANONH010000104.1:0-1640 GCA_031420735.1 Methylibium sp. | reverse complement strand
AGTGCGGTCTTGCTTTGGAGCGCGCCAAGGACAGTGCGAGCTTGGGACCCAACGCAAAACACATAGAGCAAAGTACCGCACGCCGACGGGAACATCGTTTGCTCTAGGGCGCATGAGCTGTGTCGAGTTTGACGAAACCTCGACACGGCGCCCTCTGGAGGCTGAGCGATGAAGACCCTGTTCTTTCGTCCGCGCTTTTCGGCGAAGACGAAGAAGGCCTTGTGGGCGGCGCTGGGTATACCGCTGGCGCTGGTTGCTGCCTATGCGGCACTCGGCTACTGGGTGGCGCCGGGAGTGCTGCGCGAGCGCTTGGTCGAATTGGCGGCGGGCCGCCATTTAAGCTTGACTCTGGACGCGGTGCGTGTCGATCCTTTTTCGCTCCGGGTGCGGCTGGAGGGAGTCGAGTTGCGCGGGCCAAAAGGCGAGCTGTTCGCTGCGGCTGGCGGCGCGAATGCCGATGTGGCATGGGCCTCGATCCGCGAACGCCGCTGGATCGTGGAGCGGCTCAGCTTGCGCACTCCGCAGGTCGAGTTCGATGCGCTGCCCGAACAGGCACCGACTGCAGCACCGGGCAAGGCGCTGCAGGCGATCTTGGTGCGCCAGGCGAGCATTGAAGACGGGCTGCTGCGTTTTGCGTCTGCCGGTCAAACCGTCGCTGCGGTGCAACTCGAACTGAGCGGCGTCGGCACCGGGGCGGGCGAGGGCGGGCGCTTTCGTCTCTCGGCCCGTGCAGCCGGCGGGCAATGGCGCTCGCACGGCGGCGTCGAGTCGCTCGTGCCGGGCTTGGCGCTGCGCGATGTGGTGGTCGAGGCCGAGGGGCTGGCGCATGCCGGCGTGGCGCTGCGCAGTCTGAAGCTGCAACTGCCGCGAATTTCACTGCCCTTGCAGCAGCCGATCGAGATCGTGGCGACGGCCGGCCTGGCGCCGCGTGGCGAGCTTTCGTTGCAAGGCAGCATTGGCCTGAAGCCGCTCGGCGCGGACCTGCGGCTCGAGTTCGATGGCCTCCCGATAACCGAGGCGCAGCGGTGGCTGCCGGCGCAGACGCGCGCCAAGATCGCCTCCGGCGTGCTGGCGGGCAAAGGCCGCCTCGTCGCTGCCGGCCCTGCGGACGCATCGGCCAGCTTCAGCGGCTCGCTCGTCGCCAGCGATGTGCGCCTCGACGAGGCAGAGGGCGGCCAGCGGCTCGTCGGCTGGCAGCGCGCCGAGACCGCCAGCCTGAAGCTGCGGCTCTGGCCGACCCGGGTCGAGATCGGCGAGCTGGTGGTGCAGGCACCGCAAGGGCGATTGGTTCGCGAAGCCGACGGCGGCATCAACTTCCTGCAGGCCTTGGGGAAAAGCTCGCCGCCTGCAGACGGCGGCGCGCCCGCGAGCGAGGCGAAGACCGGCGACGGCCAGGCCTTTGCGTTCTCGTTGCAGCGGCTGCGCCTGGAGCGCGGTAGCTTCTACTTTGCCGACCGGGCACTCGAGAGTCCGTTCGAAGCGACGATCGAGGCGCTGTCGGGCGAGGTGGTCGGCATCGGCACGCAAAGCAAGGAGCCGGCGCGCGTGCAGCTTGCCGGGCGGGTGGCGGATTCGGGCACGGTGCGCATCGAGGGCGCCATCAATCTGGGTGCGCCCAAGTCGATGGCCGACATCACGGC
>JANONH010000103.1:0-9192 GCA_031420735.1 Methylibium sp. | reverse complement strand
CGCGCAAGACTGCGTGCCGAGCGACGCGCAGACCCACGAAGACTTCGATGCGGCGGCGATGCAGCGGCTGGTGAAGTAGCGGGGTGCCGTCGTCCAGCGGTGCCGTGCCGGCACGATTGGCCTCCAAAGAGGTCGAGGTCTTTGCAATGGCGCCCCGGCCCATCGGCGTGGCGTTGCGCCTTGCGGCCTGCAAGCGGCCCATGTACGCGGCCTGGTTTCGGGTCGAGCCTATGCCGCGGGAGGCGGCAAAGTCGGGCTGAGTACGTAAGCCGGAAACCGAATAAGGACCGGCGAATTCATTCGTTCGCTTCGCCGGTCGCCCCACCTAGCATCGCGGCTCTGAATTCTTGCCTCCTTGAGGATTGCCGCTCATGCGCCGTTTTTCACTCGCTCGCCGCACCTTCGCTCTCGGCGCCCTGGCTGTCGCAGCCGGGGCCTCGCAGGCGAAGGAAATCACCTTGCTCAACGTCAGCTACGACCCGACGCGCGAGTTTTACGCCGACGTCAACAAGGCCTTCGCCGCGCACTGGAAAGCCAAGACCGGCGACACCGTGACGGTGAGGCAGTCGCACGGTGGCTCGGGCAAGCAGGCGCGCTCCGTGATCGATGGGCTGGAGGCCGATGTCGTGACGCTGGCGCTGGCCTACGACATCGACGAGTTGGCAGCCAGGGGCAAGCTCCTCCCCGCGGACTGGCAGAAGCGCCTGCCGCACAACAGCGCGCCCTACACCAGCACCATCGTATTTCTGGTGCGCAAGGGCAACCCCAAGGGCGTCAAGGACTGGGACGACCTGGTCAAACCCGGTGTCTCGGTGATCACGCCCAACCCCAAGACATCGGGCGGCGCGCGCTGGAACTATCTGGCCGCTTGGGGTTACGCACTCAAGAAGTACGGCAACGATCCCAAGAAGGCTCAGGCCTTCGTGGCGCAGTTGTTCGGCAACGTGCCGGTGCTCGACTCGGGTGCCCGCGGCTCGCTGATCGCTTTCACGGAGCGAGGGATGGGTGACGTGTTCATCTCCTGGGAAAACGAAGCTTTTCTGGCCACCAAGGAGTTGGGCCCGGACAAGTTCGAGATCATCGCGCCGAGTCTGAGCATCTTGGCGCAACCGCCGGTTGCTCTGGTGGACAAGACGGTCGATCGCAAAGGCACGCGCGACGTTGCCACCGCTTACCTGCAGTACCTCTACACCCCAGAAGGGCAAGAGATCGCAGCGCGCAACCACTACCGGCCGATCGACCCCAAGGTTGCTGCCAAGTACGACAAGCAGTTCGCCAAAATTTCCCTGTTCACCATCGACGAGCTGTTTGGCGGGTGGGGCAATGCGCAGAAGGTGCACTTCGCCGATGGCGGCGAGTTCGATCGGATTTACACCAAGAAGTAGCGTGCTTCGCCACTGCCCTTGAACGACTCTCGAATCTCGACGTGATCCTTACTCGCACGCTGCTCAAGCGCCACTCGGTACTGCCAGGCTTCGACCTTGCACTCGGCTTCGCGCTGCTCTACATCAGCCTCATCGTGCTGATCCCCTTGTCGGCGGCATTCCTCAAGACTTTTACGCTCACCTGGCAGCAGTTTCTGGATGCCACGACCACACCGCGGGTGATGGCCTCGTACCGGCTGACCTTCGGTGCCTCGTTCCTGGCGGCGGTGCTGAACGCCTTCTTCGGTCTCATCGTGGCCTGGGTGCTGGTCCGCTACAGCTTCCCTGCCAAGCGTTTGATCGATGCCTTGGTGGACCTGCCCTTTGCCTTGCCCACGGCGGTGGCCGGCATCGCACTGACCGCCATTTATGCAGAGAACGGCTGGATTGGCCGGTGGCTGCCGTTCAAGGTGAGCTTCACGCCGCTCGGGGTGTGGGTGGCGCTGGTGTTCATCGGACTGCCGTTCGTGGTGCGCACGTTGCAGCCGGTGTTGGAGGACGCCAACCGTGAACTGGAAGAGGCCGCTGCCACGCTGGGTGCGAGCCGCTGGCAGACCTTCTCCAAAGTGATCTTCCCGGTCCTCATGCCGGCGCTGCTGACCGGCTTCGCTCTGGCCTTCGCCCGCGCCCTGGGTGAGTACGGCTCGGTGATCTTCATTGCCGGCAACATGCCGATGATCAGCGAGATCACGCCGCTTCTGATCATCACCAAGCTGGAGCAGTACGACTACGCCGGCGCCACCGCCATTGCGGTGGTGATGCTGGTTGCGGCCTTTCTGTTGCTGCTTGTCATCAACCTGCTGCAGGCCTGGGCACGCAAACGGCAAGGCGGCCTGTGACCACTGCAACCCCCGCCATCCCGGCCTTGCCGGCCACCGCCGCGCCCGTGGGCGTGGCCCCGCGCGCGCTGCGCAATGCGACCACGGAGCCTCGGTGGGTGCAGCGTTTGCTTATCGGCCTGGCGCTCGCGTTCATGACGCTGTTCTTGTTCGTGCCGCTGGCCACCGTGTTTTTCGAGGCCTTCAAGAAAGGGCTTGACGTTTACCTGGCGGCGATCACCGAGCCCGATGCGGTGTCGG
The DNA here is from genome assembly GCA_031420735.1 of Methylibium sp. Lineage (GTDB taxonomy): Bacteria > Pseudomonadota > Gammaproteobacteria > Burkholderiales > Burkholderiaceae_C > Methylibium. The sequence continues at coordinate 6,689 of JANONH010000103.1, read as the reverse complement.
CCATCGAATTGACCCTCGTCGCTACTGCGATCAGCGTGCCGCTGAACCTGGCGTTCGGTGTTGCGGCGGCCTGGGCCATTACCAAGTTCGATTTCCACGGCAAGAACCTGCTGCTCACGCTGATCGACTTGCCGTTCTCAGTGAGCCCGGTTATCGCCGGCCTGATCTTGGTGCTGGTATTTGGCCTGCAAGGCTGGTTTGGCGAGTGGCTGCGCGACCACGACCTGAAGCTCATCTTCGCCGTGCCCGGCATCGTGCTGGCGACCGTGTTCGTGACCTTCCCGTTCATCGCGCGTGAGTTGATCCCACTGATGCAGGCGCAAGGCATCGAGCAGGAAGAGGCCGCGCGCATGCTGGGTGCCGGCGGATGGCAGATCTTTTGGCGAGTGACGCTGCCCAACATTAAATGGGCCCTGCTTTACGGCGTGATTTTGTGCAACGCACGGGCGATGGGCGAGTTTGGCGCGGTGAGCGTGGTGTCGGGCCATATCCGCGGTCAAACCAACACGGCTGCGCTGCACATCGAGATTGTCTACAACGAATACCAGTTCGCTGCGGCCTTCGCGGTGGCCTCGCTGCTCGCAGCACTGGCACTCGTGACGCTGGTGCTTAAGTACCTGATCGAGCAGCGCGTGAAACACCAGACGCGCGCGGTCGGCGATCGCGCGGATTGAGGAAGCAATGAGCATTGAAGTCAGAAACTTGAACCGACGCTTTGGTGCCACCGTGGCCTGCGACAAGCTCGACCTGGACATCCCGGCAGGTGAACTGGTCGCGTTGTTGGGGCCCTCGGGCTGCGGCAAGACCACGCTGCTGCGCATCATTGCCGGGCTCGAGACCCCCGATTCCGGCAGCGTGCTTTTCCACGGGGAGGACGCGACAGGCAAAGACGTTCGCGACCGCAAGGTCGGTTTCGTGTTCCAGCACTATGCGTTGTTCGGCCACATGTCGATTTTCGAGAACGTGGCATTCGGGCTGCGCGTGCGGCCCAAGAACGTGCGTCCGGGCGACGCCGAGATCAAGCGCAAGGTGATGCAGTTGCTCGAGTTGGTCCAGCTCGACTTTCTGGCCGACCGTTACCCACACCAGCTGTCTGGCGGCCAGCGACAGCGCATCGCGCTGGCTCGCGCTTTGGCGGTGGAACCCAAGGTGCTGTTGCTCGACGAGCCCTTCGGCGCGCTGGACGCCAAGGTGCGCAAGGAGTTGCGCCGCTGGCTGCGTCGCCTGCATGACGAAGTGCATGTGACCAGCGTCTTCGTCACTCACGACCAGGACGAGGCCATGGAAGTGGCCGACCGGGTGGTCGTGATGAACAAGGGCCGCATCGAACAGCAAGGCACGCCCGACGAGGTTTACGACCACCCGGCCACTCCGTTCGTGCTGCAATTTCTGGGCGATGTGAACCTGTTCCACGGGCGCCTTGGGCATGCACCTGGTGCAGCCGCGCCCGACGAAATCAGCTACGTGCGACCGCATGAGTTGGAAATACTGGCGCAAGCGAGCGACGACACCTGGGCCGTCACACTGAGCCAGACGCTGACGCTCGGCCCGAACACGCGCATCGAGTTCAAGCGCGTGTCGGATGGCAGCTATGTGGATGTCGAGTTGCCGCGCGAAAGCTTCACGATTTTGCGCGACCGGCTGGGTCTGGTGCCCGGTGTGCATGTGCACCTGCGGCCCCGCCGCGTCACCCGCTTTGGCGCCAAAGAGAGCTTGCCCGACGATCCGGCAGCGATGATCTGAGCGCTCCGCTCAAGCCCTTCGTGGTCACGGTGGAGCCGACTTAAGGTGATGGTTGCGAATCAATGCGAGAGTGCGGCGCTGCCCAGCGCCTGCGCCAGATCAAAGTCCGGCCCGCGTCGAATGCGCGCTTAGTACGGCGCGTGCGCGTCGCTGCCCTCGGGCCACAGCGCCAGGAGGCAGCGCTCGAAGGCAGCACTGTCGTAGTGCAGCGCCACGGCATGCACTTGCACCGTCTCATGCATGCGCCGCAGCGCGCGGCCGTAGCTCACCGGCAGTCCCGCGGGCGGCGGCGACAGCGCGATGCGCGTCACCAGTCCGCAACGCTCACCGCGGAGCTTGGGCATGCCGGCCGCGCCGCTGTTGACGATGAGGCGCTCGCGGCCGTCGACCGCGAATGCGCGCAGCGCGGGGGCGCAGGTGTGGCTCGAAGCAAAGCCATCGACGCCGGCCGCGCGCCGCATCTGCGTCGCGCGCACGGCCTTCTGCACTGTCGAGCGCCGCCGCCGGGCCGGCGACATGAGCGGCCGGTCATTCCTCGCCGGTATGCCGCCCGCGCTGACGCGCCAAAACAACCCATAAATGCACGCTTCTGCGCCCTATCGTCCCGCGTGAAACATCTGCTCGCACCCTTGTACGAACGGTTGCCGCGATCGGCGGGCGCGCCGCTAAGGTGGCGTCGCTCGCAAGGAAAACCGATGCCGATCGCAGCCTGAAAGCTGACAGATGCGGCCGTACGCCGATGCCAAGGGATCGGCGTTGACCCTGGCTCCGCCAACGCGGACCGGAAGACGAATCGCACAGGGAGACAGAAGTGCAGCCACTTCGAGGGAGCAGGGATCGAGGCGTTCGGATGTCCTCCAGCACAGCGGGCCGCATGGCCTTGCCGAGCCAGGGTTTCGGCAGGTTCACGGGCCTGCCGCTCATCGTCGATCACGACATTGACGTGGGCCGCTCGTTCGCGCGTGCGCCGGCCGGCTGGCTGCGTGGCGAAGAAGCCATCATGGGCACCGCGATCAGCGTGGAGCTGTGGTGCGAAGACCGCGCCCAGGGCGAGGCTGCGATCACCGCGGTGATGGACGAGATGCACCGCGTCGACCGCGCGATGAGCCCGCACAAGCCGGACTCCGAACTGTCGCGCATCAACCGCGACGCTGCCGTGCGCCCGGTGCGTATCAGCGAAGAGATGGCCGGGCTGGTCGCGCGGGCGCTGCACTTCTCGGAGCTCTCCGGCGGCGCCTTCGACATCACCTATGCCGGCGTCGGCCACCTGTATGACTACCGCGAGCGCATTGCGCCCAGCGCCGCGGCGATAGCGCGCGCACGCGCCGCGGTCGGCTGGCGCCACCTGATCCTCGACGCAGAGGCGCGCACGCTGCGCTTCGACCGCGCCGGCGTGCGCATCGACCTCGGCGGCTTCGCCAAGGGCCACGCGGTCGACCGCAGTGCAGCCATCCTCGCGCGTCGCGGCATCCGCCACGCCACCCTCTCGGCCGGCGGCGACAGCCGCGTGCTCGGCGATCGGCGCGGCCGGCCCTGGACGATTGCGATCCGCGACCCGCGCTGCGCCGGCGAGGTGGTGGCGGTGCTGCCGCTCGAAGACGTGGCGATCTCGACCTCCGGCGACTACGAGCGCTACTTCGAGCAAAACGGCGTGCGCTGCCACCACATCATCGATCCGGCCACCGGCCGCTCGCCGAGCGCGGTGCGCAGCGTCACCATCCTGGCCGACGACGGGCTCACCGCCGAAGCCCTGTCGAAGACCGTGTTCGTGCTCGGCGTCGAGCAAGGCTTGCGGCTCATCGAAGCAACGGCCGGCTCGGACGCAGTCATCGTCGACGCCGAAGGTCGATTGCACTACTCATCAGGCTTGCTGGGCGGTGCCACACCGACCCGGCAGTGAACAACAACGACGTGCTGGTCGATCCCAACATCCGGAGGCAATGATGAAAGTCCACTCGAGAATCGTCACGCTCGCAGCCGCGGCTACGACACTGGCTCTGGCGCTTGCGCTGGCGGGCTGCGGCAGCGGCAGCTCCAGCGAATCGGGCACCGTCACGGTCAATGGCGACGTGGCGATCGCCTACGCCAAGCGCGTCAACAGCATCGAGGCCAACCCCACCACCGGCGCGCCCGGCGCGCCCGGCGGCGACCTGATGGTGCGCGAAAAATCATCGTCCAGCGCGGCAGAGCACAACCTCACCACGCGATTCACGCAGGGCGTGGGCGATGCCTCCGACCCCGAGGTCTCCTACAACGGCAAGAAGATCGTGTTTGCGATGCGCTGCCCCACCGCCAACACCTCGACGATCAATGGCGGCCCGGCCTGCACCGGCCACTGGAACATCTGGGAATACGACATGACGACCGGTGGTCTCACCGGCGGCAGCTACCGGCGCCTCACCCACTCGACCACCGACGACGACGTCGACCCGGCCTATCTGCCGGCCGGCGCCGGCTTCGTGTTCTCGTCCAACCGCCAGACCACCAGCAAGACCCAGGCGCTCGGCGCCACGTACTACGCGCTCGACGAGTACGAGCGCGAGCGCGTGCTCAACCTTCACACGATGGACGCGCAGGGCGCGGCGATCACGCAGATCTCGGTCAACCAGAGCCATGACCGCAACCCGGTGGTGCGCCCGGACGGCAACATCATGTTCTCGCGCTGGGAGCATGTGGGCGAGCGCAACCGCTTCGCGATCTTCACCGTCAAGCCCGACGGCACCAACATGTTCGTGCTGTACGGCGCGCACAGCCCCGGCAACAGCTTCCTGCACCCGCGCGACATGGACCCGGGCGGGGCGAACCGGGGCTTCGTGCTGTCGTCGCTGATGTCGCTGTCGGGCACCGACGAAGGCGGCGCGCTGATGCAGATCGACGCCGCCAACTACTCGGAGCAGAACACCCCGGCCAACAAGACGATCGCGCTTCAGGGCGGGCAAAACGAAGTCACCGTCCTGCAATCGCTCAACCAGGACCGCGGCCTGTCGCGCTTCGGGCGCATCACCACGCCTTACCCGCTGTGGGATGGCACGAACCGCATCCTGGTGTCTTACCGGCCCTGCGAGGTCACGAAGAACGGCGTCGTCACGCCCTGCGCCAGCCTGAGCCAGGCCGAGTTCGACCTGCTCGGCGACCGCAACCGCCCGATGACCGCGCGCGCCCAGGACGCGGTGCAGGACAACGTGCCGCCACCCTACGCGGTCTATATGTACGACACCGCCAAGCAGCAGTTCCTGATCGTCGCTGCGCCGCCGGCCGGCTATATGTACACCGACCCGGTCGCGCTGCAAGCGCGCGCCGAGCCCAGCACGATCCCGCCCAGCGCCGGCAACGCCTTGCTGAAGGCCCAAGGCTTGGCGCTGATCGAAGTGCGCAGCGTCTATGACACCGACGGCCTCGAGCGCATGGGCGAGCAGGTGCTCGCCGCGGTCGACCGGCCGGCCGGCTGCGCTGCCGGCATCGCCCGGATCGCGCCCAGCGATCCGATGGACACGCGCGCGATGGTCGCCGACCTGGTGAGCATCAAGGATCCCGCCAACGCGGCCTACGGCTGCGCACCGGCGCGCTTCGTGCGGGCCACGCGGGCGGTCGCGCCGCAGGCCGGCGTGACCGGCATGCGCGAGGCGATCGGCGAGACCGAATTCGAGCCGGTGCAGATCCTCGGCTATGCGCCGGTCGAGCCCGACGGTTCGTTCCGCCTGCAGGTGCCGGCCGACGTGCCGCTGGCGCTTTCCATCATCGACGCCAAGGGCCGCGGCCTGCAGACCCACCTCAACTGGATCCAGGTGCGGCCGGGCGAGGTGCGCACCTGCGACGGTTGCCACAGCCCGCGCCGCGGTGCGGCGCTGAACTCGAATTCGATTGTCAACAGCGTGCCGGCCGCGCTGCTGGCGGCGATGACCGCCGGCCGCCAATCGGGCGAGACCATGGCCGCGATGCGCACCCGCCTGGACCCGACGGCCCTCGCCCTGAAGGCCGACATGGACTTCACCGATGTCTGGGCCGATACCGGCCGCGCGGGTGTGACCGCCCGTGCGCCGATCTCGATCCGCTACACCGGCAACGTCGTGCCCGGCACCAGCACGCCGCGGCCGTCCGACGACCTGGCGACCGCCGTGCCCGTCAACGGCATCATCAACTACCCCGACCACATCCAGCCGCTGTGGACCCGCGACCGTGGTGCCAACACCTGCACCGGCTGCCATAGCGATGCCGCCAGGCTCGATCTGCGCGGCACCGTCGCCGGCACCGGCCGGCTCACCTCGTACGAGGAACTGGTGGTCGGCGACCCGCTGCTCGACGCCACCGGCCAGCCGGTCACGCGCATCGAAGACGGCGTTCCGATGCTCGTGCGCGGCAGCGCCATCGTCGAGACGGCTGCCGGCGGCGCCGGCGGCCTAGCGCGCATGAGCCGGCTGGCCGAGATCATGTTCGGCGAAGACCTCAAAGCCAGCGCCGAGGCACGCAGCGCGCACCCGAACCCGCCACCCGCCGCGCCCAACCACGCGCTGCTGCTCAACGCCGCCGAGAAGCGCCTGATGACAGAGTGGATCGACCTGGGCGGCCAGTACTTCAACAACCCCTCGGCCAGCAACAGCCCGGTGCGCAATGTCGTCTCGCTCAGCCAGCAAAGCTTCGAGAGCCAGGTCGCACCGGTGCTCCAGGCCAGTTGCGTGGCGTGCCACCAGCCCGGCGGCAACGCGGGCGCATCGCAGGGCAGCCCGTCGTTCTCGCGCAACCGCTATGTGCTCACCGGCGACCCAGAGGGCGACTACAACGTCACGCTGACGATGATCTCCGATGTCTGCACGCCCGCCTCCAACGCGTTGCTGCGCCGCCCTTCGACCGTGCCCCACCCTGCCGGCGCGCTGACGCAGAGCACGGCCGTGCTGCCGGCCGGCGGCAACGGCTACAACGCGATCTCGACGTGGATTTCGAGCGGCTGC
>JANONH010000102.1:0-2647 GCA_031420735.1 Methylibium sp. | reverse complement strand
GCGCTGGCGATCATGAACAGCGCGTTGAGGATGTTGTTGGCCGCGATGATGCGGGCCCGGTGCGTGGGCGGCGAGCGCAACTGAATGAGCGCATACATCGGCACGCTGTAGAGCCCCGCAGAGAGCGCGAGCAAGCCGAGGTCGGCGAGCACCCGCCAGTGCGCCGGCTCGCGCAGGAACTCGGCCGCACCGAGCAGGGCAGCGGGTGCGGGTGCGACGCCGCGCGAGGCGAAGTACAGATCGACGGCGAACACGCTCATGCCGATGGCGCCAAACGGCACCAGCCCGATCTCCACATGCCGGCGCGAGAGCTTCTCGCAGAGCAGCGAGCCGGTGCCGATGCCCACCGAGAACACCACCAGCAGCAAGGAGGCGACATGCTCGTCGCCGCCCATCACCTCTTTGGTGAAGGCCGGAAATTGCGAGAGGAACACCGCGCCGAAGAACCACATCCACGAAATGCCCAGCAGCGAGCGAAACACCACCGGGTCGCGCCGCGCGAGCGCCAGGTTGCGCCAGGTTTGCGTCACCGGGTTCCAGTCGATTAGCAGGCCGGGGTCGGTGGCGGGCGAGGCCGGCACGAACTGCGCGCTCACGCGGCCCAACAACGCCACGCCCAGGCAAGCCACGGCCACCCAAAGGCGGCCCACCTCGGGCACGGCGATGAGCAACCCGCCGATCACGCTGCCGACCAGGATGGCCACGAAGGTGCCCATCTCGACCATGCCGTTGCCGCCGGTCAGCTCACGCTCGCTCAGGTGCTGCGGCAGGTAGGCGAACTTGACCGGGCCAAACAGCGCGGAGTGCAGGCCCATGAGGAACACGCAGGCCAGCAGCACCGGCACGCTCTCTACCCAAAATGCCCAGGCGGCCAGCGCCATGACGGCGATCTCGAGCGACTTGACGGCGCGGATCACGCGTTCCTTGGCGAACTTGTCGGCCAGTTGCCCGCTGGTGGCCGAGAACAGCACGAAGGGCAAGATGAAAAGCGCCCCGATGACCAGGCCGGCCTGCGCCGGCGCCAGCCACTCGATCCGCACCTGGTAGGTCACCATCACGGTGAGGGCAAACTTGAACAGGTTGTCGTTGCCGGCGCCGAGGAACTGCGTCCAGAAGAAGGGCGCGAAACGGCGCTGGCGCAGCAGGGCAAACTGATTGGGCGGCGGGCTCAAGGCGCGCTCCGCAACGGCCGCGTCGGCGTGCGCGCCATCACGCGTTCGCCAGGGCTTCGCGCTCGAGTTCGAGCAGGGCGCGCTTGCGCTCGAGCCCACCGGCATAGCCCGTCATCGAGCCGTCGCCACCGACCACGCGGTGGCAAGGCACCAGCACCGACAGCGGGTTGCGCGCGATGGCGCCGCCCACGGCACGCACCGCACGTGGCGCGCCGATGGCCTCTGCGATCTGGCCGTAGCTGCGCGTCGTGCCGCGCGGTATGGCCATCAGGGCGCGCCACACCGCGCACTGAAACGGCGTGCCGTGCAGGTCGAGCGCAAGCTCCAGCGGCTCATGGCGGGCCGCTGAGCGGGTGAGGCTGGCGCGAAACAGCGCTGCCGCCCGCTGCAGCAGTGCATCGTCGGCTCGCTGTGGCGCGGCGAAGTCGCCCGGGTGATGCTTCTGCTCGGCAAACCACGCCCCCGCGAGACCCTGCGCGGTGCGCACGAACAGCACGGCGCCAAGCGGCGTGGGGAGCGTAGTTTGGGCGGTGCATACCCGGCGGATGGCGTCGGCGGTCGTGTTCATGGCGCGCCCTCGCCAGGGTGGGCGGGGCTGCGCGAGCCCTTGGGCCGCGAGGCAATGCGGGCGGCGGCCTTCAAGCGGGGCGCTGCTCGAGCAAATGGCTGGCACCGTCGTACTGCGCCAGCACGCGGCTGAGGTAGGGCAGCACTTCCTTCATCTGCGCGTGCAAGGTGTAGGGCGGGTTGATGACGAACACGCCGCTGCCGGCCAAGCCGAAGCCCTGCGAATCGGGCGGCTGCACGGTGATGCGCGCATGCAGCCAGCCCTTGGGGGCGAGCGACTTCAGGCGTTTGGGCAATTGCGCCGCCTCGAGCCGGTTGACCTGCGGATACCAGACCACCATCACGCATTCGGCAAAGCGCAGCATCGCCTCGCGCACGGTGGCGATGACCAGGCCGTAATCGGCCTTGAGTTCGTAGGAAGGGTCCATCAGCACGACGCCGCGCCGCGAGGGCGGCGGCAGCTGCGACTTCAGGCCGGAGAAACCGTCGTCGTGGTGCACTTCGGTGTGGGCGCGTCCGGCATGGTGGGCCGCCAGGCGCTGCAGGTCGGTCGGGTGCAGCTCGAACAGGCGCAGGCGGTCCTGCTCGCGCAGCAACTGCCGCGCGATTTCGGGCGAGCCGGGGTAACGGCCGAGGCCGCCCTCGGGGTTGAAGGCGCGCACCAGGCCCACGTAGTCGGCCAGCGCGGGCGGCAGGTCGGTGCGCTCCATGAGGCGGGCAATGCCGTTCTCGAACTCGGCCTTCTTCTTGGCTTCAAGCGTGCCGAGCGAATAGCCGCCAGCTCCGGCATGGGTGTCGATGAGCCAGTAGGGCTTGTCTTTCTGGGCCATGTGGCGCAACACATGGGTGAGCACGGTGTGCTTGAGGACGTCGGCATGGTTGCCGGCGTGGAAGGCATGGCGGTAGGC
>JANONH010000101.1:0-3108 GCA_031420735.1 Methylibium sp. | reverse complement strand
CGCGGATCCAGCCGTAGCCGGGTGCAGGCATGTTGGCGCGCACGCTCTGCATGCGGATTTCTTCGCGCACGATGGTCACCGGGAAGCTGCGGCTTTCGAGCTTGCGGAAGACCGTCAAAACCACTTTCGTGCTGGGCTCGCCGCGCATGCGCTTGACGGCCTGATCCACGGTCATGCCCTTGACGGGTGTGTCGTCGATGCGCGTGATGAGGTCGCCGGGCTTCAAGCCGGCGCGGAAGGCGGGCGAGCCTTCGATGGGCGAGACGACCTTGACCAGGCCATCTTCCATGCCCATCTCAATGCCGATGCCAATGAACTTGCCGCCGGTGTTTTCGCGGAATTCCTTGAAGCTCTTCTTGTCGAAGTACTGCGAGTGCGGGTCGAGACCGGCGACCATGCCGCCGATGGCGTCGGTGATGAGTTTCTTTTCGTCGACCGGCTCGACGTAATCGGACTTCACCATGCCGAATACGGCCGCGAGTTGCTGCAACTCCTCGAGCGGCAGGGGCGCCGTGGGGTTGCGAGCGATCGCGGTCAGCTGCATCGTGGCGAGTGCACCGGTCACCGCGCCGAGCACGATCCAGCCTGCTACTTTGGTCTTGGCACCCATGACGTCGTGCGTCCTTTCAAACACTGAAAGCCAGCATAGCACCGGCCCTCGCACTCTGAGTCTGCTCGAGGCCTGAAAGTTGCATGCATTCAGAGGGCTTGTGCGCTTTCACCCAGTCGGGCGGTGACGGGGGCCGCGGTCGTCGGGGTTTCGCGCGCGAACGTGACCACGTGGTCGACCTCGGCGCGGATGCCGATCCATTCGCCCAGGTGGTGATCGTGGTGCGACGGCACGTGCGCCAGCACGCGCTCGCCGGTCGCCAACTGCAAGGTGTAGAGAAACTCCGAGCCGCGAAAGGTCTTGCGCTCGATGCGCGCTTTGACCGGGCTGGCGTCGTCGTGCACGATGTCGTCGGCGCGCAGCAGCACTTCGCATTCGCCGTTGGGGTAGGCCGCAGGCAGGGGGCATTCCTCCATATCGACCAGGTCGCCGAGGGGTGTGCGCACGCGCGGACCGCTGGGGCCCTCAATGATGCGTGCGGGCGTGAAAACGCCGTGCCCGATGAAGTCGGCCACGAAGCGCGTGGTCGGGCGGTGATAGAGGTGGTAGGCGTCGTCCCACTGTTCGAGGCGCCCCTGGCGCATCACGCCGATGACGTCGCCGAGCGCAAAGGCTTCGAGCTGGTCGTGGGTCACGAACAGGGCCGTGGTGCCGGTTTGCTTGAGGATGGCCCGCAGTTCCTGCGCAAGGCGCTCGCGCAGGTCGACGTCGAGGCTGGAAAAAGGCTCGTCGAGCAGCAGCAGGCGCGGCGAAGGCGCCAGGGCGCGCGCCAATGCAATGCGCTGTTGCTGGCCGCCCGAGAGCTGGTGCGGCCAACGCCGCCCGGCGTCGGGCAGGCCCACCAGCTCGAGCAAGTCGGCCACGCGGGCCGCCTTGTCTGCCGCCGAGCGCGCGTGGATGCCAAAGGCCACGTTCTGCGCCACGCTCAAGTGGGGGAACAGCGCGTAGTCCTGGAACACCATGCCGATGCGCCGATGTTCGGCCGCAAGGTGCACGCCGCCAGCGGCGTCGCCGAGCAAGCAGCCACCGAGCTCGATGCGCCCTGCGGCCAGCGACTCAAGGCCCGCGATCGCGCGCAGCAAAGAGGTCTTGCCGCAGCCCGATGGCCCGATCAGCACCCCGATGTCGCCTTTTGCAAGACCCAGCGTGACGCCGTCGACCGCGGCGCCGCCGACCGCTGCGCCGGCCGACGGATAGTCGATCGTCACCTGGTGGAGGCTCAGCAACATGGGCCGATCATAATCCCGCAAATGCAAGTCATTCTCATTCTTGTTGCCGACGGGCACGGCCGGCGCGGCTGACATGCGGTCGCTGGTCGCTCTGCTGTGCGCATGGCTCGCGCTGCCGCTGCTGGGTGTATTGGCCGCTTGGTGGATGCCCGAAGCCGGCAGCCTCGACTTGCTGCGCCATCAGGCCTCGACGGTCCTGCCCGGCTACGCCCTCAACTCGCTGCTGCTGGCGCTCGGCGTGGGCATCGGCGTGGCGGTGCTTGGCGGCGCCACGGCCGCAGCGGTGACTTTGTTCGAGTTTCCGGGACGGCGCCTGTTTTCCTGGGCCTTGCTGTTGCCGCTGGCGATGCCGGCCTATGTGCTCGCCTATGCCACGACCGATTTCCTGCAGTTCAGCGGGCCGCTGCAGACCGCGCTGCGCCAATCGAGCGGCGCCACGGGGCCGCTCTGGCCCGACGTGCGCAGCCTGCCCGGTGCCGTGCTGCTCTTCACCCTGGCGCTCTACCCGTACGTCTATCTGCTCACGCGTGCGGCCCTGCTGGAACGCGGACTGCACCTCATGGAAGCCGCGCGGCTGCTGGGCGCCGGCCTGTGGCAGCGCATCTTCGGTGTGGCCTTGCCGCTGGCCCGCCCGGCCGTGGCAGCGGGGGTGGCGCTGGCCCTGATGGAAACCCTGGCCGACTACGGCGTCGGCTCCTACTTCGGCCTGGCCACCTTCACCACCGGCATCTACAAGGCCTGGCTCTCGATGGACGACCGCATCGCCGCGGCGCAACTCGCCACGCTGCTGCTGGCCGTCGTCGGCGTCTTGCTGTGGGTGGAGCGCCGCGCCCAGGCGCGCCTGCGCTTTGCCGGCAGCCGCGCCGGCCAGCACGGCCGTGAGGCGCGGCCGACGCAGCTCGCGGGGCACCGCGCCGCGCTCGCCCTGCTGCTGTGTGCTGCGCCAGTGCTGCTGGGGTTCGTGCTGCCGGTGGGCGTGTTGCTGCACGGCGTGTGGCGCGAGGCGAGCTACGGCGAATTCGGCTTGCCGTGGCAGCGCTTTCTGGGTTGGGCCGGCACCAGCCTGCAACTCTCCACGCTGGCGGCGCTGGCGGCGCTGGCGGTCGCCCTGCCGATCGGCTTCGTGCTGCGCCAGAGCCCGCGCGGCGTGGTTCGGCCCTTGGCGCGGCTCGTGTCCCTCGGTTATGCCGTCCCGGGCGCCGTGATTGCCGTGGGCCTGCTCGGCCCCGTGGGCTGGGTGCAGACGGCGCTGCCCGGCTCGGCGGTGGC
>JANONH010000100.1:0-6951 GCA_031420735.1 Methylibium sp. | reverse complement strand
AGCAGGCCAAGCTCGCCGAGCAGCGAACCGGCGCCCAACACCGCCACCGTCACCGCATCGACACGCCCGCTGTCGCCCATGGTGATCGAGACCTCGCCGCTGAGCAGCAACAGCATGTGCTGCGTCCCCTCTTCCTCGCGCGACACGCCCGCGCCCTTGGGGTAGCTGACGACGACCATGTGCTCGGCGATGTGGCGTGCTTCGGTTTCGCTCAGGCCGAGGCCGGGATCGGCCGAGCGCAGCAACTCGATCGCCATCTCCAGCAGTTCGGGCATCTGCCCGAGTTGGCGTGAGCGCAAGCGGGCGGCGGCTTCGATCCTCGGGCGCAAGGCAGCATTCATGGCTCAAGCGATTCGGCGTGATGCGGCAGCACGGGCCGCAATCGGAGTGCGGGCTGAACTTAGCACTTTCTGGCGTTCGCGTCCCTCCCCTAGAAGTACGGGTCCAGCGCCGCAATCAAGGTCTGAGTTGGCGCACGGGTCGGCGCCGGACATGGGTCAGCGCCCGAGTGAGCGCCAGATTGAGCGCCCGAGCGAGCGCCGAAGGCAGCGCCGCAATCAGCGCCGAGGCGCCTCGAAGGTGTTGCAGTCGGCGACCCGCCCGGACTCGAAACCGCGCTTGAACCACCGCACGCGCTCTGCACTGCTGCCGTGGGTAAAGCTCTCCGGCACCACGGTGCCCCGCGAGCGCTGCTGCAGGGAGTCGTCGCCGATCTTCGAGGCGGCATTCATGGCCTCTTCGATGTCGCCGCGCTCGAGCCACTGCTTGGCTTGCTGCGAATGGTGGCCCCAGAGGCCGGCAAAACAGTCGGCCTGCAGTTCGAGTTTGACGCTCATCGCGTTGGCCTGGGTCGGGCTGGCGCTTCGCCGCGCCGCCTCGACTTTCTCGCTCGTGCCCAGCACGTTCTGCACGTGGTGGCCCACTTCATGGGCCACCACATAGGCCTGGGCGAAGTCGCCGGGGGCGCCCAGGCGCTGCTTCAAGGTGTCGAAGAAGTCGAGGTCGATGTAGACCTTCTGGTCGCCGGGACAGTAGAACGGCCCCATGGCGCTCTGCCCGGTGCCGCAGGCGGTGCCGACGGCGCCGCGAAACAGCACCAGCCTGGGGGCGGGGTAATCGGTGCGTGCGGCCTTGAAGATGGGCGTCCAGACGTCTTCGGTGCTGGAAAGCACCGTGGCGACGAAGCGTGCCTGCATGTCGTTGGCCGGCGGTGCCTGGGCCGGCGCATTGGCGACCTGCGAGGTCGGAGCGCCGCCGCTGAGCAGGCCCAGGATGGTGAGCGGGTTGATGCCGAAGATCCAGCCGCCCACCAGGGCGATCACGACCGTGCCGATGCCAACCGAGCGACCGCCCAGGCCCCCGCCGGCCCGCCGATCTTCGACGTTGCCGCTCTCACGTTCGCCTTCCCACTTCATGGTGTTCTCCGCGCGACCCGGGGTGAGTCGCGCCACATGGGGCAAGCGCCATGCCGCGAGTCGGCTGAAGTCGCTCGCCAAGCTTTGTGGCTCCCGGGCGCGGGCCGATGCGGGTGGCACGCCAGCGCCACCAAGCCGTGCCTCACGTCTTGGGCAGGGTCACGCCGCGCTGGCCTTGGTACTTGCCGCCGCGGTCTTTGTAGGAGGTTTCGCAGACCTCGTCGCTCTCGAAGAACACCACCTGAGCGCAGCCCTCGCCCGCATAGATCTTGGCTGGCAGCGGCGTGGTGTTACTGAACTCGAGCGTGACGAAGCCTTCCCATTCGGGCTCGAAGGGCGTGACGTTGACGATGATGCCGCAGCGCGCGTAGGTGCTCTTGCCGAGGCAAATGGTCAGCACATTGCGCGGGATGCGAAAGTACTCGAGCGTGCGTGCCAAGGCAAAGCTGTTGGGCGGGATGATGCAGACGTCGGCGTGAATATCGACGAAGCTCTTCTCGTCGAAGTTCTTCGGGTCGACCACGGTGCTGTAGACGTTGGTGAAGACCTTGAACTCGGGCGCGCAGCGGATGTCGTAGCCGTAGCTGCTGGTGCCGTAGCTCACGATGCGCTGGCCGTCGGCCCCATGGCGCACCTGCCCGGGCTCGAAGGGCTCGATCATCCCGTGCTGCTCGCACATGCGACGAATCCATTTGTCGCTCTTGATGCTCATCGGTAAGAGTCCGGCTTGCCACGCGGCGAAGCCAGCGATTGTAGGTAGCCCCCCGCTCGGCTTTCTGTTTCGAGCCGCGCCTCGAGCGCGGCCAACGGCGCGCGCACGGCCGCGCCAATGGCGATCTGCGGGTTGGAGTAGCCGTCGTCCTTGCCGGCTTCGCGCTCGCGTCGCTCGATCGCGGTGCGCGCCTGTGCATGCGCACGCTCGAAAGAAAACGTGCCGCGCAGCGCCTCGTCGTACATCGCGCGACCGAAGAAGGTGAGCTCGGACTTGCGGCCGCAGCCATACGAAGTGTGCTCGGCGTCGGCGGCGGTCATGACGAGGCTGCCATCGTCGGACAAAGGCGCCAGCCAGGTGCCCGAGTAGCAGGCCGAAACCGACAGCACCCGAAAGCGCAGACCGGCGGCGTCGAGCCAGCCGCGCAGGCGCTCGGGCGTGAGCGGCGCCACTTGCAGCGGCCACAGCGCAGCAGCCAACTCGCCGTTGCGCGCGCCATGCGACGTAAGGTGGATGAAGAGCACGTCTTCGTCGCGGTCCATGACGGCGGCAAGCGCTTTGATCGCGCGCTCGAGGTTGGCCGCCGTCGCCCAGGGCAGGATGTCGGCCGTGCGCGGATGGTTGACGAGTTGCAGGCTGCGGCCGCTGGCGTCGAAGCGCTGCTGCATGAGGGCATCGACCATCGCGCTCTCACGGCGGAACACGTCTTCGTCGGCATAGGGCGCGAACGTGATGGCGTAAAGGTCCACCACACCGGGGCGTTGCGGCGCGAGTGTGGCCAGCGCTGCGGGCAGCAGCCCGACCTGGGTCTCGATGATCTGCGGGCTGAGTTGGAGGTGGCGCTCGGTCGCGTCCGCGTCTCGCGCTGGAAGCCAGAACGAATGCTTGGGCATCTGCAGGTCGAAGGCGTAGCTCGAGCTCACCACGACGAAGGCGAGTGCTGCGAGCGGTGACCGGCGTGGCACCTGCCGGCGAAACAGCATCAGGTTCGCCAACCAGCTCCAGCCGAACGGTGCCCACCCAAGGAACTCGAGCCATGCCGGCGACAGCGCGCTCACGAGGCCGCTTCGGTACAAGGCGAGCGTGCCGAGGCCGCCGATGGCGAGGATGACCAGGGCTTGCGCCAGCAGCAGGCCGTAAAGAGTCGGCACGTCGCGCTGAGCGCCTTCGGGCCGGGGAGACGCGTCGCGCAAGACGGCCCAGCAAAGCCAGGCCAACACCAGGCTTGAAAACCAGCCGGATTGCAGCGCGCTTGCATCGAAGCTGGCCGGGCCGTCGACGGCGAGCCGCTCCATCGCCAAGGCGAGCAGCAGGCTGGCGGCCATGAGCAGCAGGATCGCAAACGGGCCGGGGCGCGGCAGCGTGTGGCGCGGGCTCACGCCGACGGCGCTGCGCAAGGCGCCCGCCAGCCAAGCGCGCATGGGCTGCTGCATCCGGTGCGGCAGCTGCGCAAGCGTTGTTGCGGGGCCGCAAGCCGCACCGCGATCCATTGCTGCGGCGAAAGCGCAACTCGACACGTCGCCGGTGTTCGACCGGGCGGCCGCCCCGGACTCCATTGGCGTCGCTTGGCCCGAACGCAGCGGCTCATCGCCGGCCGGCATGGGCACAGGGCGCTCGCTCACGGGCCGGGCGCGACCACCGGCGGCGCGGCCAGCGCCGGGTCGCTGTCGAAGCGCTCGAAGCCGCTGTAGCAGAAAAAGTGCTTGTTCGTGGCGCGGCCGAACAAAGCGAGCCCGAGGCGGGTGGCGAGTTCATGGCCCATCTGCGTGATGCCAGAGCGCGAAACGACGATAGGCACGCCCATCTGCGCAGACTTGATGACCATCTCGCTGGTCAGGCGCCCGGTGGTGTAGAAGGCCTTGTCCGCACCGCCCATGCCTTGCAGCCACATCCAGCCGGCGATGGTGTCGATGGCGTTGTGGCGGCCGACGTCTTCGACGAAAAGCTCGAGCCGGGCGTCGCCCGTCGCCGGTGCCGCTGGCTCGCCGAAACCGGCGCCCTGCCTCGCACCGGCGCCGCCGGCGCGGGGCAATACGCCAGCCACCGGGCTCGACAGCGTAAACAGCGCGCAGCCATGCACCGAACCAGCCGACTTGTAGGTGCTGTCTTGCTGGCGCATGGCGTCGAGCAGCGCGTAGAGGCCGTGTTGACTGATGCGCGCCTCGCTCGGCGCGGGCAGCGAGAGGCTTTCGAGTTCGTCCATCAGGCCGCCGAACACGGTGCCCTGGCCGCAGCCGGTGGTGACCACGCGATGCGCAGTCTTGCGTTCGAAATCGTCGATGCCGCGGCGCGTCTTGACGGCCGCAGCACCCACCTCCCAGTCGACCGTGACCGAGTCGATGTCTGCCAGCGAGTCGACCAGACGCTGGTTGCGCAGGTAGCCGAGCACCAGCCATTCGGGGGCGGCGCCCAGCGTCATGAGCGTGACCAGTTCGCGCTTGTCGACAAAGACAGTCAGCGCACGCTCGGCTGGAATCGAAATGCTCCGCTGCTGGCCGTGTTCGTCGAGCACGCGCACGCCATGTGTCTGCGGCGCGCGCGCGGCAGTCAGGCGAGGCAGGGGGTCGGTCATCGTCGGCGCTCGGGCAGGAAGCGGCGGGTCACGCCGCTGGGACTAGCAGCGAGCGCGCCGGCTCTACTTTTTCTCGCCCTTTTGTTCGGCCGCAGTGGCCTTCTCGTTGGGCGGAGCAATTGCCGTCTTGGCAGGCGAATGCGCACCGGCCGACCCGAGCGGCGGCGCCGAAGCCGCGGTGGAAGGCAGCGCCGCCGCGGCGGCCACCATCGCCACGTAAGGACCGGGGTCGGCGCAAGCGGGCGTGCCCGCGGCTGAGGCAGCCGGCGCTGACGCCGGGGTCGGCGCCGGGACCGCCGCAGCGCCCGCTCCGCTGGCGGCCGTCTTTGCGTACTTGGCTGCAATTTTGTTTTGCGCCTGGCACAACTGGTAGGTGCCGACTTTGTCGGTCCAGGCGGCCTTGGCCTTGGTCTCATCGGCCTTTGCCATGCCTTCGGGCGTGAGCGGGGGCAGCTTGGCCAGCGCGACCAGAGGCAAGGCGATGGCCGCGGTAATGCCGAGCGCGAGGCCCGAGGACAGGAGCTTGTTCATCGTGACGGCTTCCTTGTGCGCTTTCATGCCCGAACGGTGCCGCGGGCGGCCTCCGGCGGCGCCGAGCGTTGCGCCGGGATCTTGCCGGCTGCTATGTCGTCGGCCCAAAGTTGGTGGTGTTCATGCGCCCAGGCTTCGTCGACATAGCCGGTGCGCATGGCCTGGTAGGCGCCCGTCATGCCGACGGTGCCGAGGTAAATGTGGCCCATGAACATGGCCATCATGAGCACGGTCGACACGCCGTGCACCATGTTGGCGATCTGCATGTCGCCGCGCGTGTAGGCCATGCCGGGGACGAGCTTGTCGAGCACCAGGCCGGAGGCGACCACGACGATGCCGAGCGCGAAGACGCCGCCCCAGAAGATGATCTTCTCGCCCGCGTTGAAGCGCCCCGACGGCACATGCTCGTGATTAAAGAGTCCGCCGCCCTTGCGCAGCCAAACGAAGTCGTCGCGGCTCGGCCAGTTGCTGCGCAGGAAGGTGAAAAACACGACCACCAGCGAGACCGCGAACACCGGCCCGGCGAAGTTGTGCACGTTCTTCAGCGCATAGGCGAACCAGCCGAACAGCGTGCCACCGACGAGCGGCAGCAGGATGAACTTGCCGAACGCCATGACCAGGCCCGAGACGGCGAGCAAGACAAAGGCGATCGCATTGCTCCAGTGCGCGGCACGCTCGAAATAGGTGAAGCGCTCGATCTTGCGGCCGGTGTCGGGTGCGCCCACCGTAATGGGCCCGCGCGTCTTGTAGAACAGCCCGATGGCCACGACCACGATCAGCAGCAGCGCGCCGCCGTAGGGCAGGATGAAGCGGTTGCGCACCACGCGCCAGGCCTCGCCGGCGGTGGTGACCCGTGTAAAGGGGTACTGCGTCATCTCCTGGATCAGCACGCCGTTCTCGCTGCCCGGCAGGCTCGTGTAGCCGGGCTCGCTGCCGGAGTTGAGCACGTCGCGCCAGAACGGCGCATTGTTGTAGGGCTGGCTGCGCGCGCGCTGGGCGTTGTTTTCGTCGGCCGAAGGCATCGCCGGGGCGGCGCTCGGGCTCGGGCTCGGGCTCGGGTTTTGGATTGGGCTTGCGGGTGTTGCGAGCTGGGCACTCGCGGGCGGGTCTGCCGCCAACGGCGTCTGCTGTGCGCTGGCCAAGCCGCCAGCCAGGCTCAGGCAGGCAGCGAGCAGGAGTTGGAGAGTCCGTTGCGTCATGGCGTCTTCCGCAGGGGCACGCCGCTCATTGCACGCGCGTGTATTCGTTCTGGGCTTGGTTGCGCGCCTTGAGCTGCGCTTCCCAACTGGCGCGGTCGCCTGTCTTGAAATCGGGCGAGGTATAGAGCGGACCGGCACCCTCCCAAGCCGGGGTGTCGGCCTTCTTGGCGCCGCTTTGTCGTGGCTCCTGCACGCGCTCGCCGCACGCGGACAGCGCAAAAATCGCGGTCACCGCAGCGAGGCTGCCGACGTGCTGGATCAGCGCAGGCCAGCTCTTCATGACTTCACCGCATCGGCCTTGGGCTGCGCTGCGCCGCCAGAGGGTTTGCCGTAGGCAGTGCCCCAGCCCCAGACCTCGGAGCCCTTGCCACGTTGCAGCACGCGGGTGCGGAAGATGTCGGCCACCACATCGCCGTCGCCACCGAGCAGCGCCTTGGTCGAGCACATCTCGGCGCAAGCGGGAAGCTTGCCTTCGGCCAGGCGGTTGCGGCCGTATTTGTCGAATTCGGCTTCGCTGCCGTT
>JANONH010000099.1:0-5835 GCA_031420735.1 Methylibium sp. | reverse complement strand
AGCCGAGGCCATAACGCACCAGGGCATTGCCCGCGCTGATGAGGCAGGCCGCGATCACCGCCCACTGCGCCAGCCACGCGAAGCGGTCGGTCAGCGCGTCGACCCAGCGGGCGAATTGAAGAAGGGCGTTCATGAAAGACGGCGGGCCGCGGCCGACGGCTCGCGGAGCACGCAGCGAGAGCCGCAGCGCGCCGGATTCTAGGCGGCGTCACCGCCGCGACGGCGCGCCTCGGGTCGACGCCTGCGTGCGCGGTGCGCCGGCGCCTTCGAGTGCGAGTGCGAGTGCGAGTGCGAGTGCGAGTGCGAGTGCGAGTGCGAGTGCGAGTGCGAGTGCGGTGCGGTGCGGTGCGGTGCGGAGGTCACGCCGCTGGCGGCAGCAGAAAGTTGCCGAGCGAAGCGCCGGCTTCGCCGAGCGCTGGTTCGCGCGCTTCGTCTTTGAGCATCACGCCCGACAGCTGGCGGCGGCAGGCTTCGCGCATCAGGGCGGCCAGGCGGTGCGCGGCGAGGCCGTAGCCGAGCCCTTCGGTGCGCACGTTGGAGATGCAGTTGCGCTCGGCGTCACGGCAGCCCATGCGCGGTGCCCAGGTGAAGTACAGGCCCAGGCTGTCGGGCGAGCTGAGGCCGGGCCGCTCGCCGATCAGGACCACGACCATGCGTGCTTGCAGCAATTCGCCGACTTCGTCGCCGACCGCCACGCGGCCCTGTTCGACCAGCAGCACGGGTGCAAGCCGCCAGCCTTGTGCAGCCAGGTGCTCGGCCAAGTGGGCGAGAAAGGGTGCGGCGTGGCGGTTAACGGCGAGCGCCGAAAGGCCGTCGGCCACCACCAGCGCGACGTCGCAGCCGGCCGCTCCCGCGGCGGCCAAGGCGCGCGTGCGGGCCACCGAGTCGGCGTCGAGTCGGCGGCCGAGGTCGGGCCGCTGCAGGTAGGTGTGGCGGTCGGGCGCGGCGCTGTGCAGTCGCAGCGATTCGTAGCCGATCGTGCGCAGAGCCGCCGCCACGGCGCCCGCGTCCAGGCGCAGGTGCACGGCGTCGCGTGCTCGCGCGTGGGCGAACTGAAACTCGAGCTGCGGCGCAGTCGGCAGGCTGGTGCCGGCGCGGCCCAGGCCGATGCGCGCCGGCGTGAAGCGACGCAGCCGCGCCCAGAGCGCGCCGTGCTCGGCAGCGACACCCGCGGGCAGGTGCTGGCCGGCGGCGCCCGTTGGAGCAGCGTCGCCCGCAGCGGTGGCGTCGCGCGGAGCAGCGGCGTTGCCCGCAGCAGCGGCGTTGCCAGCCGCGCGCTGCGACGCGCCATCGTCCGCCGCAGACGCCGCACGCTCAGTGGGCTCGGGAGCGCCGTCTTCGCTCATGATTGCGCAGCCTGGCGCACTGTTGCGAGCCACTGCGCGAGAGCGAACGTCGCTTCGGTGTGCCCATGTCCGCCGCCTTCAACCCAGGCGCGCCAGCGCCGGGCGCAGCAAGGCCGGCAAGCCGGGGCGAAGCTGCAGCGCTTTGCCTTGGCCGCGCTCGAAGATGCCCGCGCCAAGCAGCCACTCCTCGAACTCGGGCGCAGCGCCCATGCCGAGCACGCGGCGCGCGTAGAGCGCGTCGTGGAAAGAGGTGCTCTGGTAATTGAGCATCACGTCGTCGGAGCCCGGGATGCCCATGATGAAGTTGACGCCGGCCACGCCGAGCAGGGTGAGCAGCACGTCCATGTCGTCCTGGTCGGCTTCGGCGTGGTTGGTGTAGCAGACGTCGCAGCCCATCGGCACGCCCAGCAGCTTGCCGCAGAAGTGGTCTTCAAGGCCGGCGCGCACGATCTGCTTGCCGTCGTAGAGGTATTCCGGCCCGATGAAGCCCACCACCGTGTTGACGAGAAAGGGCTTGAAGTGGCGTGCCACCGCGTAGGCGCGTGCCTCGCAGGTCTGTTGGTCCAGCCCGTGGTGCGCACCGGCCGAGAGCGCGCTGCCCTGGCCGGTCTCGAAGTACATGCAGTTGTCGCCGAGCGTGCCGCGCCCGAGGCTCAGGGCGGCGGCGCGCGCCTCGGCGAGCAGTGCCAGGTCGATGCCGAAGCCGGCATTGGCGGCTTCGGTGCCGGTGATCGACTGGAACACCAGGTCCAACGGCAGGCCGCGCTCCATGGCCGCGATGGAGCTCGTCACATGCGTGAGCACGCACGACTGCGTGGGGATGGCGTAGCGCTCGATGATGGCGTCGAGCATCTCGAGCAGCGCGGCGATGGCGTCGAGGTTGTCGGTGGCGGGGTTGATGCCGATCATGGCGTCGCCGCTGCCCAGCAGCAGCCCATCGACGATGCTCGCGGCAATGCCCGTTGCGCAGTCGGTCGGGTGGTTGGGCTGCAGGCGCGTGGAGAGGCGCCCGCGCAGGCCCATGGTGTTGCGAAAGCGCGTGACCACGCGAATCTTCTGCGCGACGAGCACCAGGTCCTGCACGCGCATGATCTTGGAGACGGCCGCGGCCATCTCGGGCGTGAGCCCCGGCGCCAGTCGGGCGAGGCTCGCTTCGCTGGCCTCGTCGCCGAGCAGCCAGTCGCGAAAGCCGCCAACGGTGAGGTGCGCCACCGGCGCGAAGGCGGCGGCGTCGTGGGTGTCGACGATGAGGCGCGTGACCTCGTCGTCCTCGTAGGCGATCGGCACTTCGCTCAAGAAGGCTCGCAGCGGCAGATCGGCCAGCGCCATCTGCGCGGCCACCCGCTCGGCGGCGCTCTCGGCCGCCACGCCGGCGAGTTGGTCGCCCGAGCGCGCCGGGCTCGCCTTGGCGAGCAGCTCGCCCAGGCTTTCAAAGCGCCAAGCCCGACCGCCGACGCTGTGTGAGTAGGCAGGCAAGAAAGTCTCCCGTGGAAAAGCGGCGAGCGGCGGCGCCGCCTTCAGGCTGCCGCGGCCGCGGTCGTGCGACGCGACGCCGTGGTGAGGAAGTAAACCCAGCCGAGCGCCATCAGCCCCACGTAGAGCGCGCCCACCAAAGCATTGAAATAGAACATGGTGAGCAAACATACCACTGCGCCGAACAGCGCGATGGCCGGCACCCAGGGGTAGCCGGGGGCGCGAAACGGCCGCTCGAGCCGCGGCTCGAGCGTGCGCAGCTTGAACAGGCTCGCCATGCTCACGATGTACATCGTGATGGCACCGAACACGCTCATGGTCACGATGCTCGCAGTGAGCGAAAGCTCGCCCAGAGTGAGCTTGTCGCTAAAAACGGCGGCCACGCCCACCGCGCCGCCGGCGAGCACGGCAATGTGCGGCGTGCGAAAACGCGGGTGAATGCGCCCGAGCGTTGCCGGCAAAAAGCCCGCACGCGCTAAGGCGAAGATCTGCCGCGAGTAGCCGAGGATGATCCCGTGGAAAGACGCCACCAGGCCAAACAGGCCGAGCCACACCAGCATGTGCAGCCAGCCGCTGCTCTCGCCGACGATCATCTTCATGGCCTGCGGCAGCGGGTCGTTGAGGTTGGCGAGCTTGGTCCAGTCGCCCGCGCCGCCGGCGAACAGCATCACGCCGATGGCCAGCGCCACTAGAGTGAGGATGCCGGTGATGTAGGCAATGGGGATCGAGCGGCGCGGGTCGCGCGCTTCCTCGGCGGCCATCATCACGCCCTCGATAGCCAGAAAGAACCAGATCGCAAACGGGATTGCGGCGAACATGCCGGGGATCGCCGCAGCGCTAAACGCGTCTGACCCCGACCAACCGCCGCGCGTGAAGTTGAGCAGCGAAAAGCCCGGAGCCACCACGCCCATGAACACCAGCAACTCGAACACCGCCAGCAGCGTGACCAGCAACTCGAAGGTGGCCGCGATCTGCACGCCCACGATGTTGAGCGTCATGAAGACGGCGTAGGCACCCACCGCCGCGATCTTGGGGTCGAGTGCCGGGAACTGCACGTTGAGGTAGGCGCCGATGGCCGGCGAAATGGCCGGCGGCGCAAACACGAACTCCACCAGGGTCGCAAAGCCCGCCACGTAGCCGCCGGTCGGCCCGAAGGCCCGGCGCGCGTACTCGAAGGCCCGCCAGCGCGCGGAATAGAAGTGGTGAGTTCGGTAAAGCTAAAGATGAAGGCGGTGTACATGACCGCCACGAACAGCGAGGTGACCATAAAGCCGAGCGTGCCCGCCGACGCCCAGCCGTAGCTCCAGCCGAAATATTCGCCCGAGATCACCAGCCCCACCGCAATGCCCCAGAGCTGCACCGTGCCGAGGGTCTTCTTGAGGCCGTGAGTGCTCTCGTGCATGGCCGCTCGCAAGCTGCACCGGACACCCGGCGCACGCCACATTGCACGCAGCGTGCCCGCCATCGCCAGCGACCCCGCTCTAAAAGCCCCAATCAGCAATGCACGTCATGCCATGCCATGCCATACCCCATCGACGCGACCCCGCTCGAGAAACAACGGTCAGCACCCACCCCACCCAAGCGAAGCCGGCTGTGGCGCCGTGCGCAGCGAAGTAATGGGGGAGGCCGGGCACAGCCCGGCCGGTGGACATGAGCGATGTACGGCGCCACAGTCGGCTTCGCTCCCGCAAACAACCGCTTCGCTCCCGCAAACAACCGCTTCGCTCCCGCAAACAACCGCTTCGCTCCCGCAAACAACCGCTTCGCTCCCGCGAACACCGCTTCACTCCCCCGAACAACCGCTTCGCAAACCAGACCGAATCCGAATCAAACCGGGAACGTGCCCTCGATCAACACACGCCGGTCGACCGTGCGGATGTCGGTGTGGCCCGTGAAGGCCATCGTGATGTCGAGTTCGTTCTTGATCAACTCCAGCGCCTTGGTGACGCCGGCCTCGCCCATGGCGCCCAGGCCGTAGAGGAAGGCGCGGCCGATCATCGTGCCGCGTGCGCCGAGGGCGACCGCCTTCAGCACGTCTTGCCCGCTGCGGATGCCGCCGTCCATCCAGACTTCGATGTCGCGGCCCACCGCTTCGGCGATGGCCGGCAGCGCGGCAATGGAGGACGGCGCGCCGTCGAGTTGCCGCCCGCCGTGGTTGCTGACCACCAGCGCGTCGGCGCCACTCTGCGCCGCCAGCCGCGCGTCTTCGACGTCCATCACGCCCTTGAGCACGAGCTTGCCGCCCCACTGCTGCTTGATCCACGCGACATCGCGCCAGTCGAGTTTGGGGTCGAACTGCTCGCGCGTCCAGGTGCCGAGCGAGCTCATGTCGGTCACGCCCTTGGCGTGACCGATGAGGTTGCCAAAGCCGTGGCGGCGGGTGCGCGCCATGCCCAGACACCAGCGCGGCTTGAAGGCCAGGTTCAAGAGGTTGGCGAGGGTCGGCTTGGGCGGCGCGGTCAGGCCGTTCTTCAGGTCTTTGTGGCGCTGGCCAAGCACCTGCAGGTCCAGCGTGAGCACCAGGGCCGAGCAGCGCGCGGCCTTGGCGCGGTCGATGAGCGCGCGCATGAAATCGCGGTCGCGCATCCAGTAGAGCTGAAACCAGAACGGCGCCTTGGTGCAGGCCGCAACGTCCTCGATCGAGCAGATGCTCATGGTCGAGAGCGTGAAGGGAATGCCGAATTTCTTGGCGGCCAGAGCGCCAAGCATTTCGCCGTCGGCGTGCTGCATGCCGGTGAGCCCGGTCGGCGCGATGGCCACCGGCATCGCCACCGGCTCGCCGAGCATCGTGGTCGCCACGCTGCGGCCTTCCATGTCGACCGCCACGCGCTGGCGCAACTTGATGCGCTCGAAGTCGGCCTGGTTGGCGCGGTAGGTGCCTTCGGTCCAGGAGCCGGAGTCGGCGTAGTCGTAAAACATGCGCGGCACGCGCCGCTGGGCCAGGAGCCGCAGGTCTTCGATGCAAGTGATGACGGGCATGGCCTTGTGAATGCTTCGAGTCGCGGCGGGCGCATTG
>JANONH010000098.1:0-4988 GCA_031420735.1 Methylibium sp. | reverse complement strand
GCGCGCAGGTGCTCGCCGTCGTCGCCGGCGAAGGCGCCGCCTGGACGGCCGCGGGCGCCCTGCTCGGCCTCGCGCTGGGCCTGGCCGTGGCCGTGGTGCTGGTGCACGTGGTGAACCCGCAGAGCTTTCACTGGACGATGGAGCTGCTCGCACCCTGGGGGCGTCTGGCGGCCCTGTGCGCGGCCGTGGTGGCCGCCGGAACGGGCACCGCGGCCCTGGCCGCGCGGTGCGCGGCTTCGCGCGATGCCGTGCTGGCGGTCAAGGAGGACTGGTGAGCCTTCGCAGCGGGGCGCGCGCGTGAACGCCTGGCGTCGGGCGCTGCTGTGTGCCGCTGCCGCGGGCGCGTGGGCGCCGCACGCGTTGGCCGCTGGCGTGGTGCGCAAGGGCACGCCCATCTTGCTGCCGCGCGACTTCGGGTCGCACGAGGATTTCCGCACCGAGTGGTGGTACGTGACCGGCTGGCTGTTCGAGGCCGACGAGGCCGACCGCCGAGCGGCGGCCAATGCCGTGTCGAGCGAACCCTATGGCTTCCAGTTAACGGTGTTTCGCACGCGCACCGACCTGGCCGCAGGCAACCCGAGCCGCTTTGCCGCACGCCAACTGCTGTTTGCGCACGCCGCGCTCAGCGACCCGGTGCAGCGCCGCCTGCGCCACGACCAGCGCATTGCGCGTGCCGGCTTCGGCATTGCCGAGGCGTCCAGCCGCGACACCGACCTGCGCCTGCGCGACTGGTCTTTGCGCCGCGTGGCCACAAGAAGCGCTGCCGACAGCGGCCACCACTACCTTGCGCGCGCCGACTCGCCGAGCCAGGGCTTTGCGCTCGACCTGCGCCTGGACGCGACGCAGCCCGTGCTGCTGCAAGGCGACGCCGGCTACTCGCGCAAGGGCCCCGAGCCAGCGCAGGCGAGCCACTACCTGAGCGAGCCGCAACTCGCGGTCAGCGGCAGCTTGCGCGTCGACGGGCGCACGCGGGGGGTCGCCGGCCGCGCCTGGCTCGACCACGAATGGAGCGAAGCCCTGCTGCACCCCGAAGCCGTGGGCTGGGATTGGGTCGGCATGAACCTCGACGACGCCAGCGCCCTCACCGCCTTTCGGCTGCGCCGACAGGATGGCAGCGCGCTCTGGGCCGGCGGCAGCCACCGCACGGCGGGCGGCCCGCCGCGTGCCTTTGCCACCGACGAGGTTCGCTTCACGCCACTGGCCACCTGGACCAGCCCGGCCACACGCGCCACCTACCCGGTGCGCTGGCGCATCGACACTCCCGCCGGCAGCCACGAAGTTCGCGCCCGGCTCGATGCGCAAGAGCTCGACACCGGCGGCTCGACCGGCAATGTGTACTGGGAAGGGCTGTCCGATCTGCACGACTCGGCTGGCCAACGCGTCGGGCGCGGCTATCTGGAGATGACGGGCTACGCGGCACCGCTGCGCCTATGAACAAAGTCCAGGGGGTTCGCGTCGCTGCGGCGTCGCTGCGCCGCCGGTCCGCCGCGCCCCGCACGGGCCAAGCAGGCCCGTCGTGCAGGCCCGATCGAAGCGCATGCGAGCGGCCTGCACACGCAAGCGCGCCGAGTCGCATTGGCTACAGTCCTGCCATGGCTTCCCCGACCCCCGCCCGTTCCATCGGCCCGCTGCGCGGCTTGCTGCCGTTCGTGGCCCCCTACCGCGGGCGCATCGCGCTGGCGGGCTTGTTCCTGCTGATGGCCGCGCTTACCACATTGGCGGTGCCGATCGCGCTCAAGGCCCTGATCGACCAGGGCCTCGTGAGTACCGAGCCGGGCGCGCGTCTGGTCGCGTTGCGCGAGCACTTCTTCGCCTTGTTCGCCGTCGGCGCCGCGCTCGGCGTGTTCTCGGCGCTGCGCTTCTACATGGTCACCTGGCTCGGCGAGCGCATCACCGCCGACCTGCGCAACGCCGTCTACGCCCACGTGGTGCGGCAAAGCCCGGAGTTCTTCGAGACCACGCAGACCGGCGAGGTGCTCTCGCGTCTCACCACCGACACCACGCTCGTGCAGGCGGTGGTCGGCACGAGCCTCAGCCTCGGCCTGCGCAACACCGTCATGGGCGTGGGCGCCATGGTGATGCTGGTTGTCACCAACCCGGTGGTGATGGCGCAGGTGCTGGGCATCCTCGTGCTGGTGGTGCTGCCGGCAGTGGCGTTCGGCCGCAAGGTTCGGCGACTCTCGCGCGCCAGCCAGGACCGCGTGGCCGATTCCAGCGCCATCGCCGCGGAGGTGCTCAATGCCGTGCCGGTGGTGCAGAGCTACGGCCAGGAGTCGCGCGAAGCCAAGCGCTTCGACGCCGCCACCGAAGCGGCGTTTGCCACCGCCGTGCGGCGCACGCGCATGCGCTCGGGCCTGGTGGCGTTCATCATCTCGGCCACCTTCGGCGCGCTGCTGTGGGGCCTCTACCAGGGCACGCAGGCGGTGCTGCGCGGCGAGATCACCGCCGGCCACCTGGGGCAGACGATCTTCTTCGTCATCTTGCTGGTGGGGTCGGTGGCGGTGCTCTCGGAAGTGTGGGGCGACCTGTTGCGTGCCGCGGGGGCCAGCGAACGCCTGATCGAGCTGCTTGCCACCCGCTCCACGGTGCAGTCGCCACGCGCGCCCAAGCCGATGAAGAGCGCCCCGGGCGGCTCGCACCTGCTGCTGCGTGGGCTGCGCTTTCATTACCCATCGCGGCCGGACACGGCGGCGCTCGACGGCATCGACCTGGAGGTGCGCCCTGGCCAGACCGTGGCGCTGGTCGGGCCAAGCGGCGCCGGCAAGACGACCCTGTTTGCGCTGCTGCTGCGCTTCTACGACGCCGACTCCGGCCTGCTGGCGATCGACGGCGTGCCGGTCGGCGAAGCGGACCTGACGGCGCTGCGCCAACGCATCGGCCTGGTGCCGCAGGACAGCGTCATTTTCTCCACCAGCGCGCTCGAGAACATCCGCTACGGCCGCCCCGAGGCGAGCGAGGACGAGGTCGTGGCCGCTGCCCGCGCGGCCCATGCCGACGGCTTTATCCGCGCGCTGCCCGAAGGCTATGCGAGCTTTCTCGGCGAGCGCGGCGTGCGCCTCTCCGGCGGCCAGCGCCAGCGCATCGCCATCGCGCGGGCCATTCTCAAGAACGCGCCGCTGCTGCTGCTCGACGAAGCCACCAGCGCACTCGACAGCGAAAGCGAGCGCGCCGTGCAGGACGCCCTGGACGTGGCGATGCGCGGGCGCACCACGCTCGTGATCGCCCACCGCCTGGGCACCGTGGTGCATGCCGACCGCATCGTCGTGCTGGAGGCCGGGCGCATTGCAGACACCGGCACGCACGCCGAACTGATGGCGCGCAGCGGCCTCTACAAGCGGCTCGCCGCGGTGCAGTTCGGCAGCACCGCGACCGACCCAGTGGCCGCACTGCAAGGCGCCAATGCATGATTTGCGGGGATCGGGGTACAAGCTAAACAGCGGGCACACTGCGGGCTTCGCATTTGCTCGCGCGGGCCCGTCGTTTGCGCAGCGCGTTTCATCGAAGGCGATGCGACGACGTGCCGGATTTCGAACACCGTTTTAAACGAGGAAAACCACCATGAACAAGACACTGACCCGCGGCCTGGCCGTGCTTGCCGCCGCCGGCCTGCTCGGCGGCTGCGAAAACATGAGCGAGCGAGAAAGAGGCACCGCCAAAGGCGCCGGCATCGGTGCTGTGGTCGGTGCGGCTGCCGGCGTGCTGATCGGCGACAACAAGCGCGGCGCCGCCACGGGCGCGGCCGAGGGTGCGGTGGCCGGCGCCATCGGCGGCAACATCTGGTCCAAGAAAATGGAAGACAAGCGCCGCGCCCTCGAGCAGCAAACCCAGGGCACGGGCGTGGACGTGACGCGCACACCCGACAACCAGTTAAAGGTCAATGTGCCGAGCGACATTTCGTTTGCCACCGGGCGCTCGGAGGTGCAGCCGCAGTTGCGCAGCGTGCTCGACAGCTTCGCCAGCGGCTTGGCCAACGACCCGACCACCCGCGTGCGCATCGTCGGCCACACCGACAGCACCGGCAGCGACGCCATCAACAACCCGCTCTCGGTCGACCGCGCACAGAGCGTGCGCGACTACCTCGCCGGGCGCGGCTTGCAGCCGTCGAGGGTTGATGTGTCGGGGCGCGGTTCGCTAGAGCCCATTGCCGACAACGGCAGCGACGCCGGCCGCGCGCGCGCAACCGCCGCGTCGAGATCTTCCTGCGCGAGCCCGAGCAGGCCGGCGCAGCGGTGCAGCCGCGCTCCTGAAACGGATCACCCCCGTTGCGGCTTCGCCGCTCCCCATCGAGGGGGCGCCGCTGGCGGCCCGGCGGAGCCGGTCCGCGGCGGCTGCTTGATGGCCGGTTTATGCGTCGCATGTCGCGCGAAGTGCGGCGCAACCGCTGAGGCGGAGCGTCTGACACAGCGCTCGCCCAGGCCCCCAGCGGGACCCTTGCAGCCTGGCCCTGACTAGAATTACGGGCTTTTTCCCCGAGTCCGCCATGCGCCCCGTCCGTTCGCAATACGAAGACTTCATGCGCCATGTGCAGCGCCATGGCGTGGCCAAGTCCGACCGCACCGGCACCGGCACCACCAGCGTGTTCGGCCACCAGATGCGCTTCGACCTGAGCGAGGGCTTCCCGCTGGTGACGACCAAGAAGGTTCACCTCAGAAGCGTGATCCTCGAGCTGCTGTGGTTTCTGCGCGGGCAGAGCAATGTGCGTTGGCTGCAGGAGCAGGGCGTTGGCATCTGGGACGAATGGGCCTCGCCGAGCGGCGAGCTCGGGCCGGTGTACGGCGTGCAATGGCGCTCGTGGCCCAAGCCGGACGGCGGCCACATCGACCAGATCGCCGAGGTCGTGCGGCAGTTGCGCACCGACCCCGATTCGCGCCGCATCATCGTGAGCGCTTGGAACGTCGCCGCCTTGCCCGAGATGGCGCTCATGCCCTGCCACGCGTTCTTTCAGTTCTACGTGGCGCCGGCGAGCGAGCCGCGGGGCCGCGGGCGGC
>JANONH010000097.1:0-2288 GCA_031420735.1 Methylibium sp. | reverse complement strand
AGTGCTTGGCGAGCCCCTGGATCTCGGGCAAGCTCATGGAGCACCCTTCGCGCTGCGCGCTGTCCCGCCGAGCGGGAGCGAGCCTTCCTTCGGGCGGCCGTGCGGGCGGCTCATGAGGCACCCTTCGCGCTTCGCGCTGTCCCGCCGAGCGGGAGCGAGCCTTCCTTCGGGCGGCCGTGCGGGCGGCTCATGGAGCACCCTTCGCGCTGCGCGCTGTCCCGCCGAGCGGGAGCGAGCCCTCCTTCGGGCGGCCGTGCGGACGGCTCACGGGGCGCCTCCCAGCAGCCGCCGTGCCAGCGCGACCACCTGCTGCGTCGCATCGGGGGCGTCGCAGGCGACGCGGTGGCGCCACGGCATGGAGCGCAGCCAGGTCAGTTGACGCTTGGCGAGTTGGCGCGTGGCGGCACTGCCGAGCGCGAGCAGTGAGTCGCGCGGCGGCGTCTCGTTCGTGTCGAGCGCTTGCCAGGCCTGCCGATAGCCCACGCACCGCATCGACGGCAGATTCGCATGCAGGTCGCCGCGCGCGCGCAAGCCGCGCACCTCTTGCAGTAGGCCGGCGTCGAGCATGGCGGCAAAGCGCTCGGCGATGCGCGCATGCAGCCAAGCACGGTCCGTGGGCTCGAGCGAAATCAGCGTTGCGCCGCGCGGCTCGCGCGACTCGCCCTCGAAGCGCCCGCTGTGCAGACTCGAAAGCGGGCGGCCCGTGATCTGCTGGACCTCGAGCGCCCGCTGGATGCGCTGGGCATCGAGCGGCGCGAGCCGCGTCGCGGTGGCCGGGTCGAGCGCGGCGAGCTCCGCATGCAGGGCCGGCCAGCCGAGCGCCCTGGCACGCGCATCGATGGCGGCGCGAATGGCCGGGTCGGCAGGCGGCATGGGGTCGATGCCGTCCCACAAGGCCTTGAAATAAAGCATCGTGCCGCCCACCAGCAGCGGCAGCCGGCCGCGCGCGCAGATCGCATCGATCAGTGGCTCGGCCTCGGCCACGAAGCGTGCGGCACCGTAGTGCTCGGCCGGGTCGATCAGGTCGATGAGGTGGTGGGGAACGACGGCACGCTCGGCGCGGCCGGGCTTGGCCGTGCCGATGTCCATGCCGCGGTAGACCAGGGCCGAATCGACGCTCACCACTTCAAGGGGAATTTCGCGCGCCAACGCCAGCGCTGCGGCGGTCTTGCCGGCCGCCGTCGGGCCGGCCAGGCAGAGGTAGCGCAGCCCGGTCACATTACACGAAGGTTTCGAAGGGGCCCAGGTAGCGCCATTGGCCCACGGGCAACTCGCCCAGGCCGACGCGGCCGATGCGAATGCGCTTGAGTTCGAGCACCTGCAGGTCCACCGCCTCGCACATGCGCCGGATCTGGCGCTTCCTGCCTTCGCGCAGCACCATGCGCAAGCGGCATTCGCTCTGCCACGACACCTTGGCGGGCTCCAAGGCCTTGCCGTCGAGTTCGAGGCCGTGGCGCAGCCGCTCCAGCAACTCGGCCGGAAAGCTGGTGTGCAGCGCGGCGTTGTCGGGCTCGGCGTTCCAGCGCACCTGCACCACGTATTCCTTCTCGACCAGGCTGTCTTCGCCGATGAGCTGCTTGGCGATGCGGCCGTCCTGCGTGAGCACGAGCAGACCGGTGGAGTCGAGGTCCAGGCGCCCGGCGGGCACCAGATGGCGCAACTGGTGCGAGTTAAAGCGCTGGCGATGCGGGTCGCTGCGCCAGCGGCTGTCGGCGTTTACCAGCATGAGCGCGGGCGTGTGGCCGTCTTCGGCCTGTCCGCTCACATAACCGAGCGGCTTGTGCAGCAGCACCGTGACGCGCTGTGCCTGCTCGAGCTGGGCGTCGGGTTCGACCGTGATCTGTTGCCCGGGGAGCACGCGGGCGCCGAGACGGTCGACCACCACGCCGTCGACCTTGACGAGGCCGCGCTCGATCCATTCGTCGGCTTCGCGGCGCGAGGCCAGGCCCAGTTCGCTCATGCGCTTGGAAACGCGCAGCGAGCCGGCGTCTTTGTCGGTGCTGGCCGGCACGGGCTGCCGGTCGCCGTGCTGCGGTGCCTCGCCGGGGGCATCGCCTACACGCCCAGGCGCGGGCCGTGGCGGGGTTCGTGGGTCGGGGCGCGGCCCGGATCGTGGGCGCTCAAAGGCCTGCCCGCGCGGGTCCGGTTGCCCGCGGTCGAACGGGCGGGCACGCGGATCGGGCTGCCCACGGTCGAACGGGCGGGCACGCGGGTCGGGCTGCCCACGGTCGAATGGGCGAGCACGCGGATCGGGCTGCCCGCGGTCGAACGGGCGGGCGCGCGGATCG
>JANONH010000096.1:0-3598 GCA_031420735.1 Methylibium sp. | reverse complement strand
GGCTCGAGAAGCACGGCAACGGCACTCTCGATTGGTCTCCGGGAGACCTCCCAGACCTCAGTTTCTTGTCGCCGCCCAACTGAATCGAACGGATCTCGGCGCACGCATACTCCGCGTGCGCAAGGCGCCGAACTTTCGTTTGGCGCATCTTCGTTCATTGCGGCGAATCAGTGGTCATGCCCATTGTCTCTGTCACCCCACTTGGTTCGACCGCATCCGGTACCGGTGCGGCCATCGGTCAGATCATCGACTACCTCGAACGAGGGTCGCGTCGACCGCAGCCGAACGCGAGCATCGTCGGCTACTACGCCGACACACCGACCTCCGCAGGTCAGTGGCGAGGGCGCGGCGTCAACGCCGACTCAGTCTGCGTCTTTTTGCAGCCCTCGCCCACGGCTTTGCGCGGCCCGCCCAACATCCGCACAGCAAGTGGTATCGCGCATGACTGGCCTGAGCTTGCAGCCGCGGCGATACGATCAGAATCACGCCCTCCACCCCGCAGGATGGCTGGGGCCCGGGGCTCGCGCCCCGGGCGGGTCGCTCGACCACCTCAACGCGTCAATGCGGCAGCCACTTGCGCCACCGGCCGCTGAAGTCCTTGTCGGTCCACAGCGTCCACAGCGCGAACGCCGCGGCCACAGTGCCGGCGATCACCGCCGAGGGGCTGGCCTCGCGAAGCGTGGCAAATCCCAGCAACCAGGGCGAGGCAATCAGCCAGAGCCCGAGCGCGAATTCGGTCCATTCTTCCCACGCACGCGGAACCAGCACGGCTCCCACCGCCACTGCGACGAGCGCCACACCGATCACGACCGCGTTGACCATCGCCACCACTTCGCCCTGAAAGCCCAAAACCCAGGGCGACACGATCAACCACGCACCGATAACGGCGCTGACCGGATCTTGCCAATGCTTTGCCTGTTTCATGATCTTGACCTCCTGCGGTTGCAAGGATCGCCAGCCGCAATACGTTGGACCGGCCAGCCGCACGCTGGTTCCGCGGCATCGGGTGGCAGGCGGCGCGGCAGGTCACAGGGTTGTCGGTGATTTTCTGGCCGCTGGCCAAGTAGGCGCTGTAGATCCAGTTGCCGTTTCGCAGCGGCTCGGCAACGCCCTGGCCCCAGCCGGTGTTCTTGCCCATGACGAAGACACGCAGCAAGTCGCCCTTGACGAGCTTGCCGTCGGTGCCGGTTTGCAGCGTGCCATCGGCCCGGGCTTTGGCGGCGTAGTTTTCCATCACGAACACAGCTCCATTGGGGAAGCCGGCAGCGGCGGACCCCGCTTTGGCCTGGGGGTTCATGTAGATCTCGCGCACCTGCTTGG
This sequence comes from Methylibium sp., assembly GCA_031420735.1. Lineage (GTDB taxonomy): Bacteria > Pseudomonadota > Gammaproteobacteria > Burkholderiales > Burkholderiaceae_C > Methylibium. The sequence continues at coordinate 2,278 of JANONH010000096.1, read as the reverse complement.
CGTCGGGGCGTTGCACGGCCGAGAGGAACTTGGGCCAGGCCTTGTGGTCCCCTGGCAGGGGCAGTTCGCCGTCTTTCAGCACCGCCACCGGCACCTCCTTTGCAGGGGCGGCGCAGCCGGCCAGCAGAGCGGCCGCAAGGGCCAGGGCGATCACCACCGGTAAGACTTTCATCGTCGAGTCCCCATGGGTTGATGTTTGAGGCGCCATGCTAGGGTGCGGCCGCAGACCGGGTGTGGTGTTCGCCCTCGGTCGGTGCGGCTTCGTCGCTTTGAACCGACGTTTGCCGGCCCGCCACCGAAGCCCCCGCATGCCCGACTGGACCGACACCCACTGCCACCTCGACGCGCCGGAGTTCGCCGCCGATGGCGAGGCCGTCGTCGCGCGCGCGCGGGCTGGCGGTGTGGCGCAGATCGTGGTGCCGGCGGTGGCGCCGCGCAACTTCGAGGCGGTACGCTTGCTCGCTGAGCGGCACGGCTTGGCCTACGCCCTGGGCGTGCACCCGCTGTGCGTGCAGGACGAAGACGAGGCCGGCGCGCTCGCTTCGCTCGCCTGCGCACTCGAGCGGCAGGCGGGCGATGCCCGGCTGGTCGCGGTGGGCGAGATCGGGTTGGACCATTTCGTGCCTGGCCTCGACCGCGCCCGCCAAGAGCGCTTCTATGCCGCACAACTGGGGCTGGCCAAGGAGGCCGGCCTGCCGGTCTTGCTGCATGTGCGGCGCTCGGCCGACACCCTGCTCAAGCATCTGCGGCGTTGGGGTGGGCCGGGGGGCATTGCGCATGCGTTCAACGGCAGCCGGCAGCAGGCCGACGCCTTCATCGACCTGGGCTTCAAGCTCGGCTTCGGTGGCGCCATGACTTTTGAGCGGGCGCTGCAATTACGCCGCCTGGCCAGCGAATTGCCGCTGACGGCCATCGTGCTTGAAACCGACGCGCCCGACATGCCGCCGCAGTGGCTCTACAAGACCGCCGCCGAGCGCAGCGCCGGCGCCAGGAGCCGCAACGAGCCGGGCGAACTGCCGCGCATCGCCGCGTCGCTGGCGGCGCTGCGCGGCATCGGCCTCGAGGAGCTTGCCGTGGCCACGCAGGCCAACGCGCGCGCGGCCCTGCCGCGCCTGCCGCCCTAGGAGCGGGCCGGCGAGTTTTCCGGGGACAGCAAGGCTGCGCCCACAATGCAGCCATGGCGCGCTGCGAACCTCGGCTTACGACGCTTCCCGGCCCACGCCCGGGGGCGACGCCGCGCTGATGGCGAGCCGCCGCACGGCGGTGCCGACGCTCGCCGCGGCCACCATCTCCGAGCACGACGGCGTACGCTTCCTGCACCTGGACACGGTCTGGGTGCAGGGCGCAATGCGCATCGCCAAGCCGCAGGAGATCTACCTCGAATACGTGCAGCGCATGATGGCCTGGATGTTGCTGCGCGACTGCGACGCCGAAGGCCAGCTCGCGCCCGGACATGCGGTGCAGCTTGGGCTCGGGGCTGCGGCGATCACGCGCTTTTGCCACAAGGCGCTTCGCTGGCGCACCACGGCCGTCGAGAACAACCCGGCCGTGCTCGGCGCCTGCCGCATGTGGTTTAAGTTGCCGCCCGACGACGCCCGGCTCTCGGTGGTGCTGGCCGATGCCAAGGATTTCGTGGCCGATGCGCGCCATGCCGGCAGCGCCGACAGCCTGTGCGTGGACCTCTACGATCACGAGGCCGCCGCGCCCGTGCTCGACGACGAGGTCTTCTACGGCGGCTGCCACGCGTTGCTGGCCGAAGGCGGCGTGATGAGCGTCAACCTGTTCGGGCGTGACGCGAGCTTCGAGCGCAGCGCCGCGCGCATCGAGGCGGTGTTCGGCCCCGGCCGGGTGGCGATGCTCAAGCCGACCCGCGAGGGCAACACCATCGTGCTTGCCTGGAAAGGCTTTGAGCGGCCCGCGCGTGAAATCCTGGCGTTGCGTGCGCACGCGCTGGAGCGCCGGCATGCGCTGCCCGCTCGCAAATGGCTCAAGCTCTTGCAGAATCTGCCCGAACGACGCGCCACCACCGCATGAAAGCCCCACCGTCTCTCGCTACTGCGCGCCCCGTTGCCCAGGCGCCGGTCACCCGCGCCGGCCTGATCGACGCCGTGGTGACCAACGCCGCGGCCGCGCCCACCGGGCGGCTGCACTGGCGCCAGCTCGTCACCTGGCTGCTGACCGACCACGTCATCACCCTTGAAGACGGCCGGCGCGTGGCGCAGCGCTTCGGCGCTGGCGACAGCGCCCAGCACCCGCTGGTGCGCCTGGGCGGCGCCGG
>JANONH010000095.1:0-12889 GCA_031420735.1 Methylibium sp. | reverse complement strand
TGCAAGGCGGTCGCCACGCTGCGCAGGTCCTGGGCCACGCGGCCACCCTGCAATACGATCACGCGGCTCGCCGAAGCAATGGTCTCCGGGCGATGCGCGACGATCACCCGCGTGATGTTCAAGCCGCGAATGGCCTGGTTGACGAGCCGCTCGCGGTCGACGTCGAGGGCGCTGGTGGCTTCGTCGAGGAACAGGATGCTCGGGCGCTTGTACAAGGCACGGGCCAGCAAGATGCGCTGGCGCTGCCCGCCCGAAAGGCTCACGCCCATGTCACCGATGAGCGTGTGATAGCCCATCGGAAAGGCTTCGATCTCGTCGCTCACGCTGGCCAGCCGGGCACATTCCTCTACACGCCCGGCATCGGCTTCGGTGTCGAAGAAACCGATATTGTCGGCGATCGAGCCGGCAAACAACTGGTCGTCTTGCATCACCGTGCCGATCATGCTGCGCCAGCGCGCAAGGCCGAGCTGGGCCAGCGGCACGCCGCCCACGCAGACCTCGCCCGCCAGGGGCGCATGGATGCCGAGCATGAGCTTGACCAGGGTCGTCTTGCCACAACCCGAAGGCCCGACGATCGCCACGGACTCGCCCGGCTCGATCGTCAGGTCCACGCCTTTGAGCACATCGGGCTCGCCGTCCGAATAGCGAAACACCACGCCGCGCAACTCGAGCCGCGGCTCGATCTCGCGCCCGCCGTGCTGGCCTTCGGCCTGCGACTCCGGCGCGGTCAGCACGATGTCGGCGAGCCGCTCGCCCTGCAGGCGCAGCATCTTCAACTCGACCACCTTGTCGATGAGCCCGCCAATGCGCTGTGCGAATTGCTCCTTAAAGGCCAGGAATGCAAACAACATGCCGACCGTGAAACGCTCGTCCATCACGAAGAGGGCACCCATGCCGATCACCGCGATGCGCTCTACGCCGAACACCAGCTTGTGGAGCACGCCAAACAGCAGGTCGAGCTTGCGTGTGGCGATGTCGGCGTTCATGGTGTCGACCACGAGGTTCATGAAGCGCGCGCGCCGTTCGTCCTGGCGGTTGAACAACTTGATGGCTTGCACGCCGCGCAGCGACTCGAGGAAGTGCGTCGAGCGCTTGGCCGTGTGGACGATGGCCTCTTCGGTGGCTTCGCGCAGCGGGGCGAAGAAGGCCCAGCGCAGCAGCGCATAGACGGCCACCGCCGCGAGCGCGATCGCCGTCAAGGTACCGCTGTAAATCCACATCATGCCCAGCGTCGCGACCACCAGCAGACCGTCGAGCACCGCCTCGATGAAGCTCGTGGTGAGCGTCTCCTGGATCGTCTGGATCGCGCCGAAGCGCGACATGACGTCGCCCGCATGGCGCTTCTCGAACCACGCCACCGGCAGGCGCATAAGGTGGGCGAACACGTTGCCCAGCCACTGCAGGTTGAGCGTGCTCGACAGGTAGAGCACCGCCCAGGAGCGCAGCGCGCCGGTGGCGACCTGCAGCAGCACCAGCAAGCCAAAGCCGATGGTGAGCGTTAGCAGCAAGTCGCGGTCGGCACTGAGCAAGGCGCCGTCCACCACCCATTGAAGAAAGAACGGCCCGAGCAGCATGAAGACTTCGAGCGCCAGCGCCAACACGAAGATCTGGCCAAGCGAGCGTTTGAGCCCGCGCACGGGGCCGAGCAACTGCGCGAGCCGAAGCTCCTGGCGTTCGGTCTTGACGACGAAGCCCGCATCCGGCGTCAGCTCGAGCACCACGCCCGTGAAATGACGCGACACCTCGGCCAGCGGCATGCGTCGCGTGCCGCGCGACGGATCGTGGATGACCGCCTTGCCGCGCCGCACCGCCGACAAGACCACGAAGTGATTTAGGTCCCAGTGCAGGATGCAGGGCAGTTGCAGTTGCGCCAGATGGTCGAGTTCGGCGCGCAGCGGGCGGGCGCTGAGCTGCATGGCGCTGGCCATTCGCACCAGATCGGCGAGCGTCGCGCCTTTAAGGGACAGCGAAAAGCGCTGGCGCAAGGTGGGCAAGTCGCCGCGGTAGCCATGATGGGCCGCGACCATGGCCAGGCAGGCCAAGCCGCACTCCGCCGCTTCGGTTTGCAGCACCGTGACGAGGCGCGGGGGGCCCCAAGCGAGTCGCAACGCGCCCTGCATGCGACGGCCTCTCAGGGGCGCTCGAGCGAGGCCACGCGGCCGCTCAGGCCGAGCAGCGGCTCGAACAACCACTCGATCAAGCGTCGGCGGTCGAGCTGCACGTCGGCGTCGAGCTGCATGCCGGCGGCCAGCGCTTGGAGCTTGCCGTAGACGTCGACGCTCTGCCGGTCGAGCCCGACCGTGATGCGGTAGAGCGGCTCGCCGTTCACGGTGGAATAACTGTTGGCCACGCCGGCGATCGGCACCGACGACAAATCGCTCGCTTGCAGCGGTGTTCGCGCGACCTGAAGCACCTGGCCGCTCTGGTGACCGAACTTCTGGTACGGATAGGCCTGGTAGCGCAGCAACACCTTTTGGCCGGTCTGCACAAAACCCAGGGCGCTGGACGGTGCATAAAGATGCGCTTGCAGTTCGGCGTCGGCCGGTACGAGGTTGGCCAGAGCCAGCGCGGGCGACACCGTCTGGCCGGCGTCCGCCAACACGGTGCCCAGCACGCCATCGACGGGCGCGCGCACGACGATCTGCTGGCGAGCCTGCGTCTCGGCGGCCTGCTGCGCCACCGCCGCGAGCTCGCGCTCGATCTCGCCGATGACAGTTTGGCTGCGCAAGGGCAACTCACGTCCTTGCGCCTCGAGCGTGCCGATCTCGCGAAGTTGTGTGGCGCGCTGGCGCTGCAGGCCCTGGAGCTGCGCCTGAACGGCAAGCACCTCGTCGGACTTGGTTTGCACCTGGGCCGAAGAGATGAAGTTCTCAGTGCGCAGCGCTTCCAGGCGCTGCAGCGCCTGCTGCGCCAAAACAAGCCGCTGCCGGTGCAACTGCGCCTCGCCCTGCAGCTGCTCGAGTTCGCTGCGCCGGTCGGCCAGTTGCCGCTCCAGCGCCGAGCGCTGCGCCTGCAGCAGATCGGCCTGCTGCTCGACGGCGCCTTGAAGGCTAAGCTTCCTGGCGGCAAGGCTGCTTTGTACCGACGCCTGCGCATCCCCGCCGGCAGTGGCGCGGTCCAAGGTGAGCACGAACAACACGTCGCCCCGCTTCACGGCCTGGCCTTCGCGGCCATGCCGCTCGAGCACGGTGCCCGAATCGGGCGCAAGTAATCTAAGCACGCCGAGGTCCGGCACCAACACACCCGAGACTCGCGCCTTGCGGGTGTATTCGCCGAAGCACAGGTAGCCAATCACCAGGCTCGCGGCACCGACGGCACACGCCGTCAGGAGCGAGACCGATAAAGGTCGAATTAGCTGGATGCCGCCAAGCCAGGCCTGTTGCTGGGCTGAAACGGCTTCGTTGCGAAAAAACGGCGGCATGAAACGCGACTAAGAACCGCGTCGCGCGGCCTGCGCACCACGGGCCTTACCAGCGGTTGCCAGGCGCCGGAAACGGGCCGGCGCCGCCGACGAACGAAAGCAGCGAAGCATCGATTTCACGCGGCTGGCTTTGAACTGCATCAACAACGGGCTTCGATTGCTGAGTTGCGGCGAGTTGGACAGTGGCTTGGCGGGTGATCTGCATGGTCTGCTCCTGGGCTGTTTGACCGCGCCGACCAACCGGTGCGGGACAAACTGATTGAAGCAGCCCCCACGTCTTAGGGATACTGACACGTCTTACAGGTACTGTCCGATCCGATCAGCGAATCAGTCCGAGCCGCAATGCTTTGAGCACGGCTTGGTGCTTGTTGACGCAGCCCAGCTTGTGCATCGCATTGTTGACGTGCAAAACGGCGGTGCGCTCGGCAATCCCCATGATCCCGCCGACTTCCCAGGCGGTCTTGCCGTCCATGGTCCAGCGCAAGCTATCGAGTTCACGAGGGGTCAGCTTCGGCCGCTCCGGCTGGAGGCTCTGGGGCACCAACACCCGCATCGCGGCATCCTGTGCATGCACGGCGAATAGCTGCAGATCGGCTACCAAGCGCGTGACTTCCGCTCGATCAGTGGGTAAGGGCTGGTCTCTGTCCACACCCAGCACGAAGTGCCGGCCTTCGGGCATATGCAAAGCGAGGCAGATACCGGTGCTGTAGCCAAATCGCGCTTGTGCCTCCCATTTGTCGGCTTGGCCAGCACTTATGTAAGTGTTCTGATCCCAGATGATCGGAACGCTATGCCGCTTGCAGTGCTGCATCACGGGGTCCAAGCGCGTGGCCGCGGCGTCCTCGATCACGTCCCTAAACGCCTCGGGCGCATTGTCGATGGCCAAAAACTCCGTATCACCGACCGGATGGTCCACAACGGTGATGGCTGACATGGTGTCAAAGCCAAGCTTCTTCGTGAAGCGAACGATCTCGGCACGAAGGTCTTCGCGACTCTTGGACTCCAAAACTGCCTGAAAGCTGCCCTGCAGCATGTGTCAAATTCCCGAATAAAGCCGACCTCGCTGCGTGGCGAGACCGATCTGGTGGCACCCCTGACAGGGTTTACAGATGGCAAGCGAATGCGCCGTCTACACACTGGCGACATTGCAACATCACGGGGCCTCACCCCGCCGACATCATGACACCTGCTTGGACCGTGGGCGCGTGGCCGCCCGTATTGTGGCAGCCCGACCAACACTCGTCGCTGCACTTCGTGCATCTTGGCACGCATGTCTCGGCACGTCACGACCCGACATGGCCGAACATGGGACAAACCGTGTGGGGTGGCCGTGCCGGCGACAGCGCGGCAGGTGTGTCGTGGGACTGGATCGAGGTGGCCGAAGGCATCGTCGCCATCGCCGACCCGATGATGATGATCAGCAACCTGCGACTGCTGGGGCCTGACGGCGAGGTGCTCACCGCCCACGAAGTCGCGCCGTACCTGAACGAAATCGCTCACCGTTTGCCCTGGCAAAGCGAGGTGCATCGCGCCATCGACGCGAATCGCCCTGCAATCGACGACGGGCAGTACGCCCAAGGAGAGGCCTTGCGCGGCAACCCAGCCTCGCGTGCCGGCCGCTGGCAGTCGTCGGGCTTCGGTTCGCTGTCCTGAGCGGGTGTAAACACTCCGTCCTGCCCGCTCGTGTTGCCCCGCTCGGACACGCCGGATTAATTCACACCCTCTGGGCGCCGCAGCGGCGCGCGCTTCTAGCGAACGGCCGCCGAGCGCAAGCGCCGTGCAATGTAGACCACGCACAGGCCGGTCAGCAGCAAGCCCACGAGGAGCGGCAGCAACACATCGGTCGCGCCCAGCGCTTGACCGCGTAGCACGCGATTCATCAGGGTGTACTGAGCCAGCGCCGGCACCAACAGGAACCACGGCTTTTCGCCCGTCTGGTTGAACAGGCTCACGAGTGGCAGCAAAGACACCGCGAGCACCACGACGGTCGTGCTCGCCTGCGCCTCCTTGAAGGTCTTGCAGCGGATCGCCACGGCCATCATGAGCGCGGAGAGCCCGGCCGCCAGGGGCGCGAGCACGACCAGGAAGGCGGCCGCTTCGCCCGGGCCGAACACGAACAGGGCGCGCAGGGTCTCGCTGCGGATGAGCAGCCGCGCGGGCAAGAAGCTCAGCACGCTGAGCAGTGCGATCGACATGGCCACGGCCGACACCGCGCCCCATTTGCCGATCACGAGCGCCAGCGGCGATGTCGGGTTGGCGAGCAGCGGCTCGAGCGAGCCGCGCTCGCGCTCGCCGGCGGTGGTGTCGAGCGCCGCGTGCAGCGCCCCATACAACACCGCCATCAACACGAAGAACGGCAGCATGCCGGTGAACTGTGTCGCCCGACTTCGGGTGTCGGCAAGGTCGCGCTCCTGCGGCTCGATCGATTGCAGAAGACTCGCCGGCACGCCTCGCACGGCCAGGTTCAGGCCACCGCGTTCGCGGTTGAACGCGTCGAGCACGCGCAGCAAGCGGCCGCTGCCGACTTCGGCCTGGCGGTTGCTGCTGTCGCTGACCACGAGCACCTCGGGCACGTCGCCCGCGGCCAGCCGCTGCTCGAAATCGGCGGCCAAGACCAGCACCGGGTCGCCCAGGCTCGAGCGGCGCAAGCGCGCCTCGTAGTCGGGCGGCGCCGCCTCGACCCTGAAGGTTTGCCGTTCGATGAAATTTCGCAAGGTCGGCGCATGTTCCATGCCCGCGGCCACCACGACACGCCGGTCGGCGCTTTCCTCCATCGTCGCCACCAGGCCCGACAGCAGGGCCAGCACCAGCGGCCCCATCAGCACCGAGCTGAGCAGCACGGTGGCGAGTGTGCGGCGGTCGCGCAGGGCGTCGAGCATCTCCTTGAGAAACACCGCACCGACGCCGCTCGACCAGCGCCTCATGCCCCGGCCCCGGCTTCGCTGGGGAACGCGAGTTCGACGAAGGCGTCCTCGAAATCTTGCTTGCCGGTGCGAGCGCACAACTCGGCCACGCTGCCCACGGCCACCGTTCGGCCGTGCGCCATCACGACGACCTCGTCGCACAGGCGCTCCACTTCCTGCATGATGTGGCTCGACAGGACGATGCATTTGCCACCGCCTTCGGGGCGGCAGAGCTGTTGCAGCGCCTCCCTGAGCGCGCGGGTGGCCAGCACGTCCAGGCCATTGGTCGGCTCGTCCAGAATGATGTTGGCCGGGTCGTGTACCAGCGCCCGCGCCAGGGCCGTCTTCACGCGCTCGCCTTGGCTAAAGCCCTCGCAGCGCCGCTCGAGCAAAGCCCGCATGTCCAGCGCGTCGGCCAACACTTGTGCCCGGGCATGCGCGGCATCGCGCGACATGCCGTGCAGGCGCGCGTAATAGACGATGTTCTCGCGCGCGCTCAGGCGCGGGTAGAGGCCGCGTGCATCGCTGAGCACGCCCATGCGGCGCAGGGCCCGCTGCGGTTCGCGCCCGACGTCGACACCGTCGACGTCGATCGTCCCGCCGTCGGCCTCGATCAATCCCGCCACCATGCGCAACGTGGTCGTCTTGCCGGCGCCGTTGGGCCCGAGCAGCCCGGTGATGCGACCGTCGCGCGCCACGAAACTGGCCTCCTCGACCGCCATCACCCAAGCCGCAGGAGCACGCCGCCAGGCTCGCCCCGGCAGCGCAAAACGCTTGTGCACGGCTTCCACCCGGATCATTGCCGGCCCCCCGGTGCCTCACCGGGCACGAGCCCGCCGCGCGCTGGGGCGGCAAGGCCCTCGGGCTGGCGCGAGGGCCCTGCCACCAGCCCGGTCGGGGAAGGCGGCGCCGCACGGGCCGGGCGGAAGGCCGGTGGACGCGGCAGCATGGCAAGGCAAGATGCATCGACGGCCAAGGCCTCGGCGTGCGAGCCTGCGTCGATGAAGCGGTGCACCACGTCGCGCGCACAGCCGATGCCCATCACGCCGTGGCCGGCACCCGTGACGACGACATGGCGCGCCATGGCCCCGAGCGCCTCGATCACCTTGGCGCCATGGCGTGGCGGCGTGACGGGATCGAGGCTGCCACTGAAGGCGAGCACCGGCGCGCGACTCGGCAGCACTTGGTAGAACGCGGGCTCCACGGCGCCCCGGGGCCAGTCGCGGCAGAGCTCCATGTACGGGCGCGCAAACGCCTGCGAGAAAACCGCGGGCTCGCGTTCGGCCGGCGCGTGCAACATGAGCGGGTAGTCTTCGGCGCAGACGACGGAGAAATGCATGCCCTCGGCGATACGGGTCGCGCGTGGGCCGCCGCTCAGACTTGCAGCCAGACCGAACAGCGGTGTGGCGCGCCCGGCCGCCGCTTCGCCGATGGCGAACGGCAACGCCGAGGCGAGGGCCGGCGCGTAGAGCGGCCCACGCACCGCAGCAGCCAGGGCCTCGTCGGTGAGCCAGACTTTCGTCGGCTCGCCGCTGGCCGGGTCGGCCACGCTGAACTCGCGGGGCAGCGACGCGCGCAGCTTCTGCCACAGGGCGCGCAACTCGGGCTGGTCGCGCCGACAAGCCGCCTCGCGCTCGCAGTCGCCCAGCAGGGCCTCGAGCGCGCCTTCGACGTCTTGCGCCATGCTGTGCGGCAGCACCATGTCGGGCGGCGCCACGCCATCAAGCACCGCACGGCGCACGCGCTGGGGGAACAGGCGCAGGTATTCGAGCGCGGCCCGCGTCCCATAGGACGCGCCGACCAAGTTGAGCTGCGGCGCACCGAGCGCTTCCCGGACTGCGTCGAGATCGCGCATCGCGAGCGTGGTCGTGTAGAAGCGCAAGTCGCCGTGCGGCAAGGCCTGCAGGCGACTGCGGCACGCGCGCATGCGCTCGATGGCGCGCCCACTGTCCAAGCGATCGGCGAGCGGCAGCGTGGCGTCGCTCGCGCATGCGAGCGGGGCCGTTCGTCCGGTGCCGCGCTGGTCGACGAACACGACATCGCGTCGGTTGTTGAGCCTTTGCAACAGCGGCAGCAGGTTGCCCGCCAATGCAATGGCGCTTTGCCCGGGTCCACCGGCCAACACGAACACCGGATCGCTCGACTTGTTGCGGGCAGTGGCCGCAACGACGGCATAGTGCACGTCGATCGTCGGCCCCGCCGGTCGCGCCGGATCGAGCGCGCGGGTGACGCTGCCGCACAGCAACTCGTGGCGCAGCCCGCCGATCCTGCATGCCTGCGCAGCCTGCGCGGCCTGCCCTTCGGCCTGCGCCTGTGCCGCCAGCGGGAACGCCGCCAGCATGGCAATCATCGGTAAAGCCAGGGCCTTCATTGACGCGCATTCTCTGCGACGGCCGTGGCGATGCGCGTGTGGCCCAGGCCACCGACCGCCGCAAAGGCGGCGCCGTCCCTTCGCCCCGCCGCCGAGCTTCACCGCAGAAATGCGTCGTAGGCGGTCTTGGCAATCAGGGCGGCAACGACGAAGATGAATACGCGACGCACGAAACCCGCTCCATGCCGCAACGCCAAGCGGGTGCCGACGAGGCTGCCCGCGATGTTGGCCACAGCCATGAGAGCGGCAAGGTGCCACCACACATGGCCGGTCCAAGCAAAAGCGGCCAGCGCTGCGCCGTTGGTGGCGGTGTTGAGCAACTTGGCACTGGCGCTGGCGTGCAGGAAGTCGTAGCCCAGCCAACGCACGAGAGCAAACACCAGGAAGCTGCCGGTTCCCGGCCCGAAAAAACCGTCGTAGAAGCCGAGCACCGCGCCGATGCCGCTGGCCCGCGCCGCCTCGGCGCGCCCACGGAAGCGCGGTTCATGCGCGCGGCCGAGATCCTTCTTGGCCAAGGTGTAGAGCAGCACGGCCAGCAGCACCAGCGGCAGCGCTTGGCGCAGGCCGGTGGCGCCGACCTGCGTGACCGCCCAGGCGCCCGCGAAGGCGCCAAAAAGAGCGGCCAGCGACGCCGGCGCCAGCGCGTGCCAGGGCAAGCGCACGCGGCGCGCGTAATTGAGGCCGGCCCAGGCCGTGCCCCAGATGGCGGCGCCCTTGTTGGTGCCGAACAATGTGGCCGGTGCCGCGGTCGGAAATGCACCGAACAGCGCCGGCACCAGGATGAGGCCACCGCCGCCGACGATGGCATCGACCAAACCGGCGAACCACGAGGCCAGCGCGACGACGAGGAGTCCGGGCTCAAACATAGGGATGCGAAGGCACGAACAAAAGAGCGCCGGGGGTACCGGCGCTCTCGATGCGCAGGCGGGTGGGCCGGCGCCGTGTTCGACTCTGTTCGTTCTTCGACAGGCTGGCCGCCTTGCGGTCCAACGCTGGTGCTGGCTTGTCTCCTCGGTCCCCCGCCTGACGGGCTGGGCCCGTCGCGAGTGCTCGCACTTTAAGGAGCTTGCCGCGCGCTTGCATCGGGGTTTTCCTGCAAGCTCGCCCCCGGCGTATCAACGGCGATGTCGATGTTCGGCGCACAGCCAGGCGGCGGCGCGTTCGGCGATCATCAAGGTCGGGCTGTTGGTGTTGCCGCTGGTGATCGTGGGCATGACGCTCGCATCCACCACCCGCAGGCCGCGCACCGTTCCGCCCGGGCCGCGCACGCAAAGCCTGGCGTCGACCACCGCCTGGTCGTCGCTCGCACGGCCCATTTTGCAGGTGCCCACCGGGTGGAAGATGGTCGTGCCGATGTCGCCGGCCAGCCGGGCGAGTTCGTCGTCGCTTTGGTATTGCGTTCCCGGCTTGATTTCGCGCGGCCGCAGGTGCGCGAGCGCGGGCTGCGCGGCGATGCGCCGCGTCAAGCGCAGGCTGTCGACCGCCACCTGCCGATCTTCGGGTGTCGAGAGGTAGCCGGGCGCGATCGCCGGGGCCTGCGCGAAGTCCGGGCTCACGATGCGCACCGAGCCGCGGCTTTGCGGGTTCAGGTTGCACACGCTGGCGGTAAAGGCGTCGAAGGCGTGCAGCGGCTCGCCGAAGGCTTCGAGGCTGAGCGGCTGCACATGGAACTCGAGATTGGGCCAAACATGCTCGGGCGAAGACCGGGTAAATGCGCCGAGCTGCGAAGGCGCCATGCTCATTGGGCCGCTGCGCTTGAGGGCGTACTCCAGGGCGATCAGGCCGCGGCCCCAGAGCGAAGCGGCCCGCGTGTTGAGCGTCAGGCCGCGCCGCTTGTCGTCTTCGACGCCGAACACGGTTCGAATTTGCAGGTGGTCCTGGAGGTTTTCGCCAACGCCCGGCAGATCGTGGAGCGGCTCGATGCCGTGGCGGGCCAGCAAGGCGGCGGGGCCCAGGCCCGAAAGCTGGAGCAGCTGCGGCGATCCAATCGCACCGGCGCAGAGCAGCACCTCGGTCTTGGCGCGGGCGGATTCGCTGCCGTGCGGCGTGGCGACCTCGCAGCCATTGCAATGCAAGGAGCCGTCATCGTTGCGCACGATCGAGAGCCGGGTGACCTGGGCGCCGGTCCACATCTCGAAGTTCATGCGGCCATAGCAGGTCGGGCGCAAGAAGGCCTTGGCGGTGTTCCAGCGCCAACCGCCGCGCTGGTTGACTTCAAAGTAAGCCACGCCTTCGTTGTCGCCTCGATTGAAATCGCGCGTCGCCGGGATGCCGGCCTGCTGGGCTGCCTCGGCGAAAGCTTCGAGCACCTCCCAGCGCAGACGCTGCTTCTCGACGCGCCACTCGCCACCCGCACCGTGCATGTCGTCGGCGCCGCCATGGTGGTCTTCGTGCCGCTTGAAGTACGGCAGGCAGGCGTCCCAGCGCCAAGTCTCGTCGCCGCACAAGGCCGACCATTGGTCGTAATCGCGCGCTTGACCGCGCATGTAGATCATGCCGTTGATGCTGGAGCATCCTCCCAGCACCTTGCCGCGTGGGTAGCGCAGCACACGGCCGTTGAGGCCCGGATCCGGCTCGGTGCGGTAGAGCCAGTCGGTGCGAGGATTGCCGATGCAGTGCAGGTAGCCCACCGGGATGTGGATCCAGTGGTAGTCGTCGCGCCCGCCGGCCTCGATGAGCAGCACGCGCTTGCTCGGGTCGGCACTCAGGCGGTTGGCCATCAGGCAGCCGGCGGTGCCGCCGCCGATGATGATGTAGTCGAACGCGCTGTCGTTGGTCATGGGTCCGCGCTTACCGCGGCAGCTTGGAGGCGAGGTCGCGAAGATAACGCAAGCCCGCGACAACCCGCGGCCCGTACCAGCTGATCGTCTCGCCGTCGACCGGCCAGACGCGCGCGGCCGGGCAAAGCGCCTGTGCCGCATCGAAATCGCTGGCCGAGAAGCGGCAGGGCTCACTGCTCATCAGCACCAGTTCAACGCTGCGCAGCCAAGGTGCCGCCTCGTCCACGACCGGATAGCGCGCCGCCCCGGCCGCGCCGCCCGCGACCGCCGGCAGGCTCTGCCAGCCGACGCTGGCAAGCATGCCGGAGATGTAGGTGTCGCGCGCGACCGTCATCCAGGGTTGGCGCCAAATGAGGTAGAGCACTCGGCGAAGCTCCCACTGGCCGGCCGCGCACAAGGCGAGTTCCTGCGCCACTTCGCGTTTCAGCTCGGCCGCGCGCTGCGCCACGCCGGGCTCGTCGCCGAAAGCCTCGGCGAGCCGATCGATCAGCGCCAGGTTGTCGAGCGGCGCACAAGGGTGCGTGACGATGACGTGGGGCACGAACGCCTCCAGCGCGCGCGCCGTCTCGAGGCGGTTCTCGTCGATATTGACCAGCACGTGGCTTGGCGCCAAGCGGCGCAATTTCTCCAAGTTCACGTCCTTGGTGCCTCCGACCTTGGGAACGCGTGCGAGCGCCTGCGCCGGGTGAATGCAAAAGCCGGTGCGTGCCACCAGCCTCGGGCCCAGGCCAAGCGCCACCACCAGCTCGGTCAAGCTGGGCACCAGGCTCGCAATGCGCAAGGCGCTGGCCGTCATGAACCGACGGCGCCGATACAACACTCGGGCGCACCCCATGCACCCAAACTCAGCGGTTCACACATAATGGACTTTCGTGGTTGGATGCGGCGCCTTTTCTGGTTCGGTTCCGGCGGGTCGAGGCTCCACAGACGTTCGGGGTACTCCGGTACCGTCGTTTACAGAGATTGAAAGGCGCTCTCCCATGGGCAATAAGCTTTATGTAGGCAATCTGGCCTACGGTGTACGTGATGAAGAACTCCAACAGGCGTTCGGCGAGTTTGGCACGGTGACCTCGGCCAAAGTCATGATGGACCGCGACACGGGCCGCTCGAAGGGCTTCGGCTTCGTCGAGATGGGCACCGATGCCGAGGCTCAGGCCGCCATCGAGGGCATGAATGGTCAGTCCATGTCGGGACGGGCCATCGTGGTCAACGAGGCCCGTCCTCGTGAAGAACGTCCGGGTGGCTTCCGCGGTCCCTACGGGGGCAGTGGCGGTGGCGGCACTGGAGGTGGCGGTGGCTACGGCGGCGGTGGCAGCACCGGCGGTGGCGGCGGCACGGGCGGCGGCGGCGGTTACGGCGGCGGCGGCGGCGCGGGTGGCCGAAGCGGCGGTGGTGGCGGTTACGGCGGCGGCGG
>JANONH010000094.1:0-6488 GCA_031420735.1 Methylibium sp. | reverse complement strand
CGCAGCCCGGGGCAGGCACCCATCGTTCGCTCGAAGGCAAGCCTTGCTGCGCTTTGCAAGTCCCGAATTCAATCGCAAGCCGCGCAGTGCCAAGCCCGACCCACTTGCTTAAAGTGGCGGACATCAAGTTCACCCATCCAGAGACCACGCCATGACTGCGAGCCGCAAGACCGAGACCTTGGCCAAGGCCACGCTCTCTGACCCGCGCTGGGCCAGCGTGGCCGCGCGCGACGCAGGCGCCGACGGGGCGTTCTTCTACTCCGTGCGCACCACCGGCGTCTATTGCCGACCGAGCTGCGCCGCGCGGCTCGCCCTGCCGCAGAACGTCGCCTTCCATGCGAGCGCCGCCGAGGCGGTGCGCGCCGGCTTTCGCGCCTGCCTGCGCTGCCGCCCCGACCAGGTTTCATCGGCCGCACAGCGCAGCGCCTGGGTGGCGGACCTGTGCCGTTTCATCGAGGCCGCAGAGACGCCACCGAGCCTGGCCGTGCTCGCCGCTCGCGCGGGCCTGAGCGGGCCCTACCTGCAGCGCCTGTTCAAGCAGGCCACCGGTGTTTCGCCGCGCGACTATGCGGCCGCGCACCGCGCCGAGCGCCTGCGCCAGCGGCTCGTGCAAAGCGCCACCGTCACCGACGCCATTTACGGCGCAGGCTACAACTCCGGGCGCCGCTTCTACGCCGAGGCCGACAAGCGACTCGGCATGACCGCCAGCCGCTACCGCGCCCAGGGCGCCGACACCACCGTGCGCTTCGCGGCGGGCCAGTGTTCGCTCGGCGCCGTGGTGGTGGCGGCCAGCGAGCGCGGCGTCTGCGCCATCCTGCTCGGCGACGACCCGGGTGTGCTGGTGCGCGAGCTGCAAGACCGCTTTGCGCAGGCCGAACTCATCGGCGCCGACGCTGCGTTCGAGACTTTGGTGGCGCGCGTGGTGGCGCTGGTCGATGCGCCCCGGCACGGCGTGGACCTGCCGCTCGACATCCGCGGCACCGCCTTTCAGCAGCGCGTGTGGCAGGCGCTCTGCGACATTGCGCCCGGCTGCACCGCCAGCTACGCCGAGATCGCCCGGCGCATCGGTGCGCCGAGCTCGGCGCGCGCCGTGGCGCAGGCCTGCGCTGCCAACCTGCTGGCCGTGGCCATCCCCTGCCACCGCGTGGTGCGCAGCAGCGGCGAATTGTCGGGCTACCGCTGGGGGGTGGAGCGCAAGCGCGCGCTGCTCGAGCGCGAGGTGTCTCAATGAGCCTGCCCGGCGTCGCGGTGGGCCTGCCCGGTGTCTCGATGAGCCTGTTCGGTGCCGCAGCCAGCCTGCCCGGTGACGCAGTCAAGCTGCCCGGCGTCGCAGCCAGCCTGCCCAGTGTTGCCGAGCGCGTCGCGGTGGCCGATTGGCCGGCGCTCGAAGCGGCACTCGATGCCGAGGGCGCGGCGGTCCTCGAGCGCCTGCTTACGCCCGAAGAGTGCCGCCACCTGGCCGGGCTCTACGACCAGGGCGCCGAATTTCGCAGCCGCGTCTCGATGAGCCAGCACGGCTTCGGGCGCGGCGAGTACAAGTACTTTGCCTATCCGCTGCCCGCACTCGTGGCGCAGTTGCGCGCGAGCCTCTACCCGCGCCTGGCGCCCCTGGCCAACCACTGGTTCGAGGCGATGGGCCTGGCCACGCGCTTTGCGGCCCGGCACGACGAATTCCTCGCCCGCTGCCACGCCGCCGGGCAGTGCCGCCCCACGCCGCTGCTGCTGCGGTACACGAGCGGCGACTACAACTGCCTGCACCAAGACCTTTACGGCGAACACGTGTTTCCCTTGCAGGTGGTGCTGCTGCTGGCCGAGCCGGGGCGAGATTTCACCGGCGGCGAATTTGTCATGACCGAGCAGCGCCCACGCATGCAGTCGCGCGCCATGGTGCTGCCGCTCGGCCAGGGCGACGCCGCCCTCATCGCCGTGAACCAGCGGCCGGTGCAGGGCAGCCGCGGCCCCTACCGCGTCAACTTGCGCCACGGCGTGAGCCGGGTGCGCTCGGGGCAGCGTCATGCGGCGGGCATCATCTTTCACGACGCGGCCTGAAGGGGCCATCTCATGTCCCCCCATTGCATGAAGCCGAGCGCCTCGATCGACCTGTTCGCCGGGCTCGACTCGGGCAGCGCCGCCGGCCCAGCGCGCGAGCCGCTGGCGCCCGGCGCGCTGCTGCTGCGCGGCTTCGCCCTGGCCGACGCGAGCGCCCTGCTCGCCGACCTGCAGGCGGTGTGCGGGCGCGCCGCCTTTCGCCATTTGGTCACGCCGGGCGGCTTTCGGATGTCGGTGGCGATGACGAACTGCGGCGCGCTCGGCTGGGTGAGCGATGCCGGCGGCTACCGCTACGACCCGCTCGACCCGGCCAGCGCCCTGCCCTGGCCGGCCATGCCGGCGTCGTTCAAGTCGCTCGCCGCGCGCGCCGCCGCCGAGGCCGGCTTCGAGGGCTTTGCACCCGACGCCTGCCTCGTCAACCGCTACGAAGCCGGCGCCCGGCTCACGCTGCACCAAGACCGCAACGAGCGCGACCTGTCCCAGCCCATCGTCTCCGTCTCGCTGGGGCTGCCGGCCATCTTTCTATTCGGCGGCGACCGGCGCAGCGACAAGGCGGCGCGCTGGCCGCTTTTTCACGGCGACGTGGCGGTCTGGGGCGGCCCGGCGCGGCTGCGCTTTCACGGCGTGCTGCCGCTGGCGGGTGGGCTGCATGCGGCCACCGGGCCGCTGCGCATCAACCTCACGTTTCGCCGCGCACGGTAAAGCGCGCGCCTTCCTTGAAGCAAAGGAACACGGCCTTGACGACGGGGCGGCCCCTTTTCGCTTCGACGCCGGCTGCCCGCCGACGCTACGGGGATTCACGCGGCCTCATGCGGGACGACGACGCTCAAGCGGCCGCGCGCGCCTGCCACCAAGCGGCATGCCATTCGCGAAGGCGCGCCAAGTCCACCCGCGCGGCCGAACTGCCCACCAGGCGCGGCGAGGGCTGGGCCGGGTGGTCGAGGTCGTCGCACACCGCGAGCGCCCCGTCGAAGGAGTGGCTCGCAAACGCCAGGCTGCGCGTCACCAACACCGGCAGGCCCGCCGCAGTCGCCGAGGCCAGGCCGTTGGAGGAGTCTTCAATGGCGAGCGCCTCCTCGGGGTCGAGGTCCAGGGCGTGCAGGCAACGCAGGTAGACCTGCGGGTCGGGTTTGCGCAGCGGCGCGTCTTCGCCGCACACGGTGGCGGCGAAATGCTCGCGCCAGCCTTCGCCGAACTGCCGCTCGAACAACGCCTCGAGGTTGGAGCGCGAGGTGGTGCTGGCAATGGCCAGCTTGACGCCCGCACCGATGGCTTCGCGCATGAGCCGCACGACGCCTGGGCGCAGCGCGATCGCACCACGCGCGGCGATGCGCGCGTAGCGGGCGTTCTTCTCGGCGTGCAGCGCCTGCACCAGGCGCTCGCGCTCGCCGGCATCGGTCGGCGCTTCCGGCTGGCTCGCCAGGTCGTGCAGCAGCCGTTCGCGCCCGCCGGTGATGCGCAGCAGCTCGGTGTAGCGCGCCACGTCCCAGCGCCACGGCAGGCCCAGGGCTTCGAAGCTTTCGTTGAAGGCAATGCGGTGGCCGTCGCGCTCGGTTTCGGCCAGGGTGCCGTCGACGTCCCAGATCAGTGCAGCAAGCATGTCGTGTCTTTCTATCGTGGCGGCCTGCGACCAGCGCGGGCTGCGGGCTGCAACCGCCGATGCTAAAGGAACCAAGCGGGAACCAAGCGGGAACCAAGCAGGAACCAAGCAGGAACCGAGCGCAAGCGTGGGCCTATGCGGCACAAAACCGGATCGCCCCCCAGGTGCCCCGGACTGCCCACAATATGCGCCATGCTCACCTGGCTCGCCGACGCACGACAGCCCCTGCCCGAAACGCGGCTCGCACTTGCGGCCGGTACCGAGGCGCCGGGCCTGCTGGCCGCCGGCTGCGACCTTTCGCCGCGCCGGCTCGAAGAAGCCTACCGGCGCGGCGTCTTCCCCTGGTACGCCGAGGGTCAGCCGGTGCTCTGGTGGACGCCCGACCCGCGCATGGTGCTGCCGGTGGCGGAGTTCCGCCTTTCGCATTCGCTGCGCAAGTCGGTCAGGCGCTTCATGGCGTCGCCGGCCAGCGCGGTGCGCATCGACAGCGCCTTCGAGCGCGTCATTGCGGCCTGCGCCGAGACGCCGCGCGACGGCCAGGACGGCACCTGGATCCAGCCCGAGCTGCGCGCCGCCTACACCGAATGGCACCGCGCCGGTGCCGTGCACTCCTTCGAGACCTGGGTCGACGGCCGGCTCGTGGGCGGCCTCTACGGCGTGAGCCTCGGGCGCATGTTCTTTGGAGAGTCGATGTTCTCGCATGCGACGGACGCCTCCAAGCTGGCCTTGGCGGCCCTGGTGGCCTTTTGCCGTGCCCACGGCATTGCACTCATCGACTGCCAGCAGCGCACCGAGCACCTCGCCTCGTTTGGCGCACGCGAGGTCGCGCGCGAGGCGTTCGAGCGCCACGTGCACGCCGCAGTCGCGCTGCCGCCACCCGCGCGTTGGACCTATGATGACTCGACTTGGAGACACCTCTTCGAGCCGGGCCCGATTACTGCATTGCCCCTCACGTGACCCACCCCAAGGAACTCCCGCTCGCGTCTTTGCAGTTCTATGCGACGGCGCCCTACCCGTGCAGCTACCTGGCCGGCCGGCTGGCGCGTTCGCAGGTCGCCACACCCAGCCACCTCATCCACGCCGACGCCTACTCGGGCCTGGTGGCCAACGGCTTTCGGCGCAGCGGCCTGTTCACCTACCGCCCCTACTGCGACGGCTGCCGTGCCTGCGTGCCGCTGCGGGTGCCGGTGGCGACGTTCATGCCCACGCGCAGCCAGCGCCGCGCCTGGAAGTCGCACCGCCACCTGCAGGCCAGCGTGCAGCGCCTGGGCTTCGTGGCCGAGCACTACCAGCTCTACCTGCGCTACCAGGCCGGACGCCACGCGGGCGGCGGCATGGACCACGACTCGATCGACCAGTACACGCAGTTCCTGCTGCAGAGCCGGGTCAACTCGCGCATGGTCGAGTTTCGCGAGGCGTCGGCCGACGGCGGCACGCCCGGCGCGCTCAAGATGGTGTCGATCCTCGACATCTTGAGCGACGGTCTCTCAGCCGTCTACACCTTCTACGAACCCGAGGCCGATGCCAGTTACGGCACCTACAGCGTGCTGTGGCAAGTCGAGCAGACCCGCCTGCTCGACCTGGCCCACGTCTACCTGGGCTACTGGATCGAAG
This sequence comes from Methylibium sp., assembly GCA_031420735.1. GTDB lineage: Bacteria > Pseudomonadota > Gammaproteobacteria > Burkholderiales > Burkholderiaceae_C > Methylibium. The sequence goes on along the minus strand of JANONH010000094.1, from coordinate 1,225 downwards.
CCAGCGGCAAGATGGCCTACAAGGCGCAGTTCAGGCCCTGCGAGCTGCTGATCGACGGCACCTGGCAGGCCGCCACGGGCGCCGCTGCGGCGGCCGAGACGAACGCCACCCGCCCGGACTGAAAGCCGATCGCCGGCACGCCGCGGCCGGTGATCGCTGCGCGCGTCTCAGCCTTCGCCGCGCGTCACCTTGGCCGAGTAATCGTCGAAAGTGATCGCGCCGGCTACGGCGGCGCGATCCTGGTCGCGCTGCGGCAGCGCCCCGTGGAGCACGTCGATGCGCTTCCACTGTGCGAACGGCGTGGCGACGCCGGCCTTGGGCACGTAATGGGAACGCTCGAGCCTCTGGTGGCGGTGAATGTAGCGCGGGCAGTTGATGAAGAGCTGCGCGATCGCCACGCGCACCACGAGTTCGGCGCCGGGGTAGTGCGCGAGCAACTCGTCGTCGAAGGACACCGATGCCGTGCCGTGCAGGCGCAGCCGGGCGGGCGTCTCGAAGTCGATGAAGAGCAGGCCGACCTTGGACGTGGCCATCGCATTGCCCATCGACAGGTAGACGCCGTTGCCGTCGTAGCTGGGAAACGCGATGGTGCGGGCGTCGACCACGCGCACGAAGCCCGCCTCGCCGCCCTTGTATGAACAGGTTGGCTGCCCATGCGCGTCGACCGTGGAGAGGAAGAACATGTCGCGCGCCTCGATGAAGGCGCGGTCGGAGTCCTGCACCTCCTCGTGCCACGTGACCGCGGCCACCGCATCGGCCAGGTTCTGCGTCTCGAATCGCTGCTGCAGCGCGCGCTGCTCGGGGCTGTAAAGCTCGCTCATCTGGGGTTCCTTAGATTAAATTAACGCCGGTCTTGGCGGCCAGTTCTTCGCGCGTCACGCCCTCGGCCAGCTCCACCAGCTTGAGGCCCTTGGGCGTCACGTCGAGCACCGCGAGGTCGGTGATGATGCGGTCGACCACGCCCACGCCGGTGAGCGGCAGGGTGCAGCGCGGCAGGATCTTGAGGTCGGTGCTGCCGTCTTTCTTGCGCGCCACGTGCTCCATGAGCACGACGACGCGAGCGACCCCGGCCACCAGGTCCATTGCGCCGCCCATGCCCTTGACCATCTTGCCGGGAATCATCCAGTTGGCGAGGTCGCCAGTCTCGCTGACCTGCATCGCGCCGAGGATGCTGAGGTTGATTTTGCCGCCGCGGATCATGGCAAAGCTTTCGTGCGAGCCGAAG
>JANONH010000093.1:0-17635 GCA_031420735.1 Methylibium sp. | reverse complement strand
AGGTCGAAGACGTCGATGCCGGCGAACTTCTTGAACAGCACCGCCTTGCCTTCCATCACCGGCTTGGCCGCCAGTGGGCCGATGTCGCCCAGGCCCAGCACCGCAGTGCCGTTGGTGACGACGGCCACCAGGTTGCCGCGCGCGGTGTAGCGAAACACGCTCGACGGGTCGGCGACGATCTCCTCGCAGGCCGCCGCCACGCCCGGCGAGTAAGCCAGGGCGAGGTCGTGCTGGTTGATGAGTTGCTTGGTCGCAGCGATCGCCACCTTGCCCGGTGTCGGGAACTCGTGGTACTCAAGCGCCGCCTGGCGCAACTCGGCGCGCTTTTCTTCGGGGGTGGGCATGCGGGTCTTTCCGGGTCGGGCTGAGTTGCGGCGAGCGTGGGCGTCGATTGTAGGAAGGCGTCGAGTGGCACCCTGTGCCCGCCACATTGAATGCCCGGCCGTGTTTCGCAGCCCGCCGCCCCCACTCTGCGCGAAAGTGCTTGTCCGTCTTGCGCGCAGTGCCTTGGCCCCGCAGTGCTGTCTCAAGGCGTGGCCGGGCGACCCCATAAACTCATCGCCTACGCACTGCGCATCGGCGTGCGCACGGTCGAGGCCCATGCGGCGCGGGTGTTCGACAAAATGGGCGTGCGCTGCGCCTTGAAGTGGCCGATGGACTGCAAGGCAGGCCGCGGCGGGCACGGCGGCGAAACGCGCAGGAGACAAGGCCATCGATGGGTGAGTTCGAATTGATCGCGCGTTACTTCAACCGGCCCACCGTGCGTGCCGCCGTCGGCCCGGGCGACGACTGTGCGGTGCTCGCGCCGCGCCCCGGCATGCAGCTGGCCGTGTCCTCGGACATGCTCGTCGAAGGCCGGCATTTCCTCTCTACCGTCGATGCCGCGCGGCTCGGGCACAAGGCGCTGGCGGTGAACCTGTCGGACCTGGCCGCCTGCGGCGCCGAGCCGCTGGCCTTTACCTTGGCGCTGGCCCTGCCCCGCGTCGACCCGGCGTGGCTGGAGGGTTTCTCGGCCGGGCTTCATGCGCTCGCTGCGCGCCATGCCTGCGAACTGGTCGGCGGCGACACCACGGCCGGGCCGCTAACCATCTGCATCACGGTGTTTGGCGAAGTCGCGCCCGGTGCGGCCCTGCTGCGCAGCGGCGCACGGCCCGGCGACACGGTGTGGGTGAGCCACCCGCCGGGCGGCGGCGTGGGCGATGCGCGGCTCGCGCTGGAGGCGTTTCGTGGTGCGGTCGTGCTGCCCGGCGAGGCCTTCGAGCGCGTGCGGCGCGCCATGGAAATGCCCGAGCCGCGGGTGGCGCTCGGCCGCGCGCTCTGCGGCGTGGCCAGCGCCGCGATCGACGTCTCCGACGGCTTGCTGGGCGACCTCGCGCATCTGCTCGCGCGCTCCGGCGTCGGCTGCCGGCTCGACGCCGACCGCGTCCCCAGGAGCGCCGATCTTCGCGGCCAGTCGCTGGCACTGCAGCGCCTGTGCTCGCTGTCCGGGGGCGACGACTACGAACTCGTCTTCACCGCCCCACAGTCCGCGAGCGAGCGGGTGCTGGCCGCTGCGCGCGAGGCCGCGGTCGCGGTGGCGCCGATCGGGCGCATCGAAGTCTCGCCCGGCCTGCGCCTGGTCGACCTGCATGGCGCCGCGCTCGACAACGTCTGGGCGCCGTTCGATCACTTCGTCTTGCCAAAGCCCAATGCGGCCGTCCTCGCGTGAGCGCCGCACCGCTCGATACCTTGCCCGCGGTGCCAGCGAAATCCGCAGCGCGACGGCCGACGGCGCGCTTTCTTTTCGCGCATCCCGCGCATCTGGTCGCGCTCGGCTTCGGCGCGGGCTTGAGCCCGCTTGCGCCCGGCACCGCCGGCACGCTCTTGGCCTGGGTGAGCTTCATGGTGCTCGACCGCTGGTTGGGCGACGCCCAGTGGGCGGGGCTGCTTGCCGCCGGCTTTTTGCTCGGCTGGTGGGCCTGCACGCTGACCGCACGGAGCCTGGGCGAGGCCGACCCGGGTGCCATCGTCTGGGACGAGGTGCTGGCGTTCTGGGCCGTGCTGTGGCTCGTCACGCCCGCCGGCTGGACGGCGCAGTTCGCAGCCTTCCTGCTGTTCAGGTTCTTCGACGCCGTCAAGCCGGGGCCGGTGGCCTGGGCCGACGCCCTGTTCAAGCGGCGCCCGGCCGGCTGCGGCCTGCCCTGGGCGCAGGGGCTCGGTATCTTGCTCGACGACGTCGTCGCGGCGCTCTGCACGCTGCTGGTGATCGCGCTGTGGCGCTTCTGAGCGGGCAGGCCATGAACCAAGGTCTGATCGAGCAACTTGCCAACGCGCTGCGCTCGCGCGGCTGGCGCCTGGCCACCGCCGAGAGCTGCACCGGCGGTCTGCTCGCGGCCGCGTGCACCAGCCTGGGCGGATCGAGCGACTGGTTCGAGCGCGGCATCGTCAGCTACAGCAATGCGGCCAAGACCGAATTGCTCGGCGTGCCCGCCGCGCTGATCGCGCAACACGGCGCGGTGAGTCGCGAGGTTGCGCTGGCCATGGCCGACGGTGCGCTGGCGACGAGCCGCGTGCAATTGGCGCTTTCGGTCACGGGCATTGCGGGACCGGGCGGTGCGGCGCCGGGCAAGCCGGTGGGCACGGTGTGGCTCGCCGTGGCTTGCACGGGCCGCGCAACGCAGGCCGAGCTGCTGCAACTTGGTGGCGACCGAGCGGCGGTTCGCGGCCAGACGGTGCGGCATGCCCTGCGCAGCTTGATCGCCACCGCGCGCAGCCCCGGCTGAAGGCCGCGCTGCGGGCTGCGGCCTGCGCCGCCTGGCGTGTGCCGCATCGAGCCGGCGCGGCTGTCGGGCCCTTTCAGACGCCCCAGGCTTGGCCCAGCGCGCCCAGGCGGCCCTTGACGCTGTCGACCCAGTCCGGCCGCCCTCGCGGGCGGCTGCGGCAGGCCACGGTCAGCAAGCCCAGCACCGCGGCGAAGGCGAGCGCGAACAGCAACGCCGCGAGGCCGAGCACCGCTGCGACCGAGACGCCCTCGTTCCAGGGCCGCGCGATGCCGAGAAAGGCGCAGTACAGCCACAGGCAGTGCGACAAGGCGACCGGTGCGGCCACGACCAGCGCGTCATGCAGGCAGAGCGGCAGCAGCGGACGGCGCCGCGACAGGCGCGGGAAGGTGAGCCGGTGCAGCACCACTGCATTGGCCGTGAGCAGGCCGACGAGCAGCAGCTTGCCCTGCAGTTTGGGGTTGAGGTAGGCGGGGTTTTCGCCGAGGCCGATCCACACCAGCAGGGCGCCGCTGGCGTAAAGCACCAGCAGCGAGCCGGCCACCAGGCGCACCACGAAAGCATTGGGAGGCGCGATGCGGGTCGGGTACTCGTCGAGCTTGGACAGCAGCCGCAGGTCGCACGCGATGATGGCGCCGAGTGCGGTGCACGTTGCGAGCAAATGGACGAAGAGGACAAGCAGCTGCATCACCAACGCGAGTGTCCCAAGGCTCGGGGTTACCGGGTGTAGCGTGGTGTGTCCAGGCGCTGCAAAAGCCCGCAGATTGCGCCTGCAGCGTGTGGAGTTCACGCGCTGGGTAGCGCGCGTGAAACTCAGGCGCTCAGACGGTCAGGCGGCTGAAGCCCGGGTCCAGGCGCACCGACTGCACCTGCGGCGCACGCCACTCGCTCACCCAGTTGGCGAACAGAGCCTCGGGCATCGGTTTGGCGACGAAATAGCCCTGCGCTTCGTCGCAGCCGAGCGCCTGCAGCAGCTTCCACGCCTTGGCGGTCTCGACGCCCTCGGCCACCACCAGCAGACCGAGGTTGTGCGCCAGGTCGACCGTGGAGCGCACAATCTTGGCGTCGTCGAGGTCGCGCTCCATGTTAAGCACGAAGCTCTGGTCGATCTTGAGCTCGTCCACCGGCAGGCGCTTGAGGTAAGCGAGCGAGGAATAGCCGGTGCCGAAGTCGTCGATCGCGAGCTTGAAGCCCATCTGGTGCAGGCGCTCGAGCGTCTGCAGCGCGCGCACCGGGTCGTCCATGATGGCGCTCTCGGTGATCTCGAGGCACAACAGCGAGGGGTTGATGCCCTCGACGTCGATCAGGCGCTGCAGTTTGGGCGCGAGTTCCGGGTCGAGCAAGTCGCGCGTGGAGAGGTTGACCGACAACTTGAGCGGCACGCCGCCGGTGTTGAGTTGCTGCAGGACGCGGGCGCAGCGCTCGATCATCCAGCTCGTGAGCATGCGGATGAAACCAGTGCGCTCGGCAAAGGGAATGAAACGCATCGGCGGCAGCATGCCGCGCTGCGGGTGCTCCCAGCGCACCAGCGCCTCGGCGCCGACCACGGCGCCGCTGGCCAGCGAAATCTTGGGCTGCAAGTAGAGCCGCAGCTCACCGCCATCGACGGCGGTGCGCAATTCGCTGAGCAGGGACAGCGACTCTTCACTGCCGGTGTCGAGCGCATCGTTGTAGACCACGATGCCGCTTTGCTGCCGCTTGGCGGTGTACATGGCCTTTTCGGCGTGGCTCATGAGGGCGTCGGCGTCGATGCCGTGGTCCGGGCAGCACGCCAGGCCCATGCCGGCGCCGAGGTCGACGGTCTGGCCGTCCAGCGTGATCGGCGCTTCGAAGGACTGCTGGATGCGGCGCGCCACCGCTTGCGCGATGTCGACGTCGGCGCCCGGCAGCAGCAGGGCGAACTCGTCGCCGCCCAGGCGCGCCACCACGTCTTGGCTGCGCTGCGCCTCTTCCTTGAGGCGCCGCGCCACGCGTCGCAGCACGCGGTCGCCGAAACGGTGGCCGAGCATGTCGTTGATGTGCTTGAGGCGGTCGAGGTCGAGCATGATGATGGCGCAGGGTTCGACTTCGGCGCGCGCATGGGCGATAGCCTGGCGCAGCACGGCGCGGAACTTTTCGCGGTTGGGCAGCTTGGTCAGGGGGTCTTCGTAGGCCAGGCGTCGCACCTCGGCGTCGCGCGCCTGGACCGCCTTGCGCATGGCTTCGAAGGCGCGCGCGAGTTGGCCGATCTCGTCCTTGGCGTCGATCTCGAACGACTGGTCGTAGTCGCCTCGACCGAGCCGCGCGGCCGAGCGCGCCAACTCGCGCAAGGGCGTGGTGATGCGCCGTGCGGTGAACACGCTGCCCACGGCGAACACCGCCACGGCCACCAGCGTGAAGCCCAGCAGCGTCCACTGCAGGCGTCGATAGGGGGCGGTCGCATCGTCGAGCGAACGCATGAGGAGCGCGATCGCCTGACCTTCCCCCTCGCTGCCGAGCTCGACCTCGCGCGCCAGCACGCGGCCGGTCATGGGGCCGGCTTCGTGCAGGTCGAGCAAGAGGTTGCGTGCGGCGATCGCGCCCGCGCGTGCGCCGGTGGCTTCGTGCGCTCGCAGCCAGGTGGCGAGCAGTGGCTCGCCGGCGCCGTCGGCGAGCGTGGACTGCAGCAGGGCCCAGCGCTGCGGCTCGCCGCGGCGGCCGATGATCGTCATCTCGACCGAGGACAGCTCGCGCATTTCAATCAGCAGCTTGGACTCGATGCGAAACGCCATGCCAACCCAGCCGATGACGAGCGGCGCCTTGACCGGCACGGCCACGAGTTGATAGGGCTCGCCGTCCTGCAGCACCACTTGCGTGCCGCGTTGTGCCGACGACGCCAGGCCTTGCAACGCGGGCAGCAAGCGCGCCGCGCCCTCGCCGGTGCTTGCCGCCAACTTGAAGTGTTCGTCGGTGATGAGCGCCACGGTGGTGCCGATGCGCTGGCCGTGGTTGGCCAACGCCGAGGCGAGGGTCGCGGCGTCGCGGCTCGCCACCGCTTCGCGAAAGCCGTAGTCGGCCGCCATCAGCCGCGCGGCCGCAGTCAGGTCGCTGGCGTTTTGCTCCAGCAGACGCGCGAAGACGCGCTCCCCAGTGCGCAATTCGGCATCGACCGCCGCGCGCGCGTTGACCCCGATGCTGTTGCCGATCAGCAAGAGGCTGGCGGTCTGGACCACCAGCAGCAGGCCGAGAAACAGACCGACGATGCGGATCTGCAGGCGGTGGCGCGGGGCTGGACGGCTCAGCGGCATGGTGGGCTCACGGCAGTACCACGATCAGATCGGTCGTCGAGCCGCCGAGCTGCAAGGAGCGCTCGGGCACCGGCGTGTCCGTGGGCAGGCTCGGGTGCCAAATGGCAAGCCGGTGCTCGCCCGGCGGGAGTTCGAAGCGCGCGTGGCCCGAACTGTCGGTGCGTGAGAAGTAGGGCGTGTCCACCACCCGCACGTAAGCGGTCATGGTGTCGTGGATATTGCAGCCGAGCACCGCCGTGCCGGCCAGGTCGAAGCGCACGGTCGACGCCGGAGTTCCCGCATACAGCTTGAGCTCGAAGGGCTTGATCTTCGAGAACGAGTAGACGTGGTGGCGCACGGTGTCGTGGTTGGGAAAGCTCACCTCGGTGCCGGTCTGGACGGCCAGAACGGTGGGCGTGAAACGCTTGTCGCGCTGCCCGAGCTCGGCCACGGTGGCGGGCGCAGCGCGCGTTTTGATGCCGCGCACCTCGACCGAAACCACCGCGTCGGACAGCGGCGCTCCGGCAGCGTCGAGCACGGTGACGGTGAGCGGCACCGCGCCCGCCAGGGCGGCCGTGCAGAGGCCGGCCAGTAAGGTCGCAAACCTTGGGTTCGGGTGAAGCATCGGCGTCGATGGTCGTTGGCGCGTGGGCGCAAGCAAGGCGCGACCGCACTCGGCCGCGGTGTTCGGGCTCCGATGATCGGGCCCCTGTCGACCTTTGCGGACCGGGTGGGTGCGACGCGCAACACCCGGCGGTGAAAGATTGCACGCAGTGCGCATTGCGCAAGCACGGCGATGCGGTCAGCCGTGCAACACCAGCCGGTCGGGTGCCGGCGGGTGCGGGGCGCGCGGGCGGCTTTGCAGCGGCTCGGCCAGCATCAGCGCCAGGCGCTGCAACGCGGCCCACGGCTGGCTCGGCCAAGCGGGGTCGGCGAGCCCCTTGACGAGCCCGTCGCACACCTGCGCGGCCTGCAGCAAACGCTCGAGCGTGGCCTGCGTCAGCAAGGGCAAGGCCCGCTCGAACAGGCGCTCTCTCTGACCCCACACGCGGTTCTCGCGCAGCGCCATGGGCAGCGGCTTGCCGCCGGCCATGGCATTCTTGCAGCGCAGCAGCGCACGGATGTCCTCGCTCAGTGTCCAGTGCACGAGCACCGGCGTCTGGCCTTCGGCGCGCAACCCCTCGAGCATGCGCAGCACCCGCGCGACCTGCCCCGAGAGCACCGCCTCGCCAAGCTTGTAAATGTCGTAGCGCGCGACGTCGAGCACGGCCTCGCTCACCTGCTCGAGCGTGAGTTCGCCGCCCGGGTAGAGCAGGCCGAGCTTGGCCAGCTCCTGTTGTGCAGCCAGCAAATTGCCCTCGATGCGGTCGGCAAAGAAGGCCAGGGTGCGCTGCCCTTCGTCGCCGGCGCACACGCGCTGGCCCTGCGCGGCCAGACGCTTGGCAAGCCACTGGGGCAGCGCATGGCGCTCGATCGGGTCGAGCCGCACGGTGACGCCGGCGGCGTCGAGCGCCGAGAACCAGGCGCTTTGCTGTTGCTGGCGGTCCAGGCGCGGCAGGGTCACGAGGGTGACCACGCCTTCGGGGAGACGGCTCACGTAGTGCTGCAGCGCCAGCGCACCGTCTTTGCCGGGCTTGCCGGAGGGAATGCGGATTTCGATCAGCCGCGCCTCGCAAAAGAGGCTCATGGCCATGGCTTCGCCGAGCAGCGAACTCCAGTCGAAATGCGCGCCGGCAACGGTGTGCACCGAGCGCTCGGCGTGGCCGGCGGCGCGTGCGGCGGCCCGAATGGCGTCGCCGGTTTCGAGCGCGAGCAGCGGTTCGTCGCCGTAGAGGGTGTAGAGCGGCTCGAGGCCGCGCTGCAGCTGGGCGCTCAGTTGCTCGACTTTGAGCTGCATGCTGCGGCCAGGCTCGGCTTCAAGGCGCGAGCTTGGGCACGGCGGCGAGCTGGCGCATGACCTGCTCGACGATGTCGCTTTGCATGCCGCGGTAGAGCATGGCCTCCTCCTGCTGCTTGGCCAGGGCGACGGTTTCGTTGTAGCTCATGTCGCGCGCGAGCAGCAGCTCGGTGTCGTCGATGAGCACCCGGCCAGCGGGCGTGCGCAGGCGAAAGCGCAAACGCGTGCGCAGCGTGAACTCGCGCACCTGGCCGGCGGCCGTCTGTGCGGCGACGCTTTTCTCGCGCGTGTCTTGCAGCGCCTCCAGCACCACCTGCGCCGCAGCGGTCGACTCGACGACGCGGGTGCTGCCGCTGGCCTCGATGCTGCGTCGCAGTTCCTCAGTGAAGGCCGAGCGCGCCGGGAAGCCCACCAGCAGGACGGTCGAAAAACCGAGGCTCGGGGGACGCCGAAGCTTGAAGCCGCAGGCCGCTTGCGCGAGCGCGCCGGCACACACCAAGCACAGGGCAGCGCGGCGGCTCGGCATGGCGTGCGGCGTCACACCACCACGTTGACCAGGCGGCCGGGGACGACGACGACCTTCTTGGGTTTGCGGCCTTCGCAGTAGCGCTGCACTTCGGCGCTGGCAAGGGCGGCGCGCTCGATGGTGGCCTTGTCGGCCGACGCCGCCACGGTGAGGCTGCCGCGCAGCTTGCCGTTGACCTGCAGCACCAGTTCGATCTCGTCCTGCAGCAAGGCGGCCTGGTCGACCTCGGGCCAGGGCGCGTCGATCAAGTCGCCGTGCCGAGCCGCATAGCCCAGCTCGCCCCAGAGCGCGTGGGCGATGTGCGGCGCAACCGGGTAGAGCACGCGCAGCAGGATGCCCAGCGCCTCGCGCAAGGCGGCGCGCTCGCCCGCCGCGTCGCCCAGCGTGGCGGCCTCGAGCGCATTGAGCATCTTCATGGCGCCGGAGACGACGGTGTTGTATTGCAGGCGCTCGTAGTCGTGGCTCACCTGGCGCAGCAAGGCATGCAGCTCGCGGCGCAGCCGCGCCGCAGCAGCCGAGCCGCCCGCTGCCGCAGCAGGCTCATGTCCCGACAGGGCCGCGCGCTGGCGCATACCGTAGGCCCAGAGCCGGCGCAGGAAGCGAAAACTGCCTTCGGCGCCGGAATCGGACCATGCCGCGCTTTGCTCGGGCGGGCCGGCGAACATGGTGAAGACGCGCGCCGTGTCGGCGCCGAAGCGGGCAATGATGTCGCGCGGCTCGACCACGTTGTTCTTCGACTTCGACATCTTCTCGACGCCGCCCAGCCGCACTGGCAGCCCGTCTTCGCGCGCAGTGGCGCCCACCGGGTGGCCCTTGTCGTCGTGCAGCACCTGCACTTCGGCCGGGTAGAACCAGCGCCGCTTGCCGTGTGCGTCTTCGCGGAAGTAAGACTCGTTGAGCAGCATGCCCTGGGTGAAGAGCCGGGTGAACGGCTCGCCAAAGCTCACCAGGCCGCAGTCGCGCATGGCCTTGGTCCAAAAACGCGCGTAGAGCAGGTGCAGCACCGCGTGTTCGATGCCGCCGATGTATTGGTCCATCGGCATCCAGTGCTCGGTGCGCGCGTCGACCATGGCGTGCTCGTTGTCCGGGCAGCAATAGCGCATGACGTACCAGGCCGAATCCACGAAGGTGTCCATGGTGTCGGTTTCGCGCCGGCCGGGCCGGCCGCAGCGCGGGCAGCTTGCGTGCAGAAAGGCGGCGCACTTGTTCAGCGGGTTGCCGCTGCCGTCGGGCACCAGGTCTTCGGGCAGGCGCACCGGCAGGTCGGCTTCGGGCACGGGCACCGCACCACAGCCGGGCGCGTCGGGGCCGTCGCCGTCGCAGTGGATGATGGGAATCGGCGTGCCCCAGTAGCGCTGGCGGCTGATGCCCCAGTCGCGCAGTCGCCAGGTGGTCTGTTTGCCGCCCAGGCCCTTGTGCGCGAGTGCTGCGGCGACGGCGTCGCTCGCCTGGCGATGGTGCAGGCCGCTGAAGTAGTCGGAGTTGACGCTCACGCCGCGGGTCTTGTCGGCGTACCACTCCTGCCAGTGGTCGTAGCTGAAATGCTCGCCGTCAACGTGCACCACTTGCAGGATGTCGAGCCGGTATTTCTTGGCGAAGACGAAGTCGCGCTCGTCGTGCGCGGGCACGCCCATCACGGCGCCGTCGCCATAGCCCATGAGCACGTAATTGCCCACCCACAGCGGCACCGGCTCGTGCGTGAGCGGGTGTTGCACCGAGAGGCCGGTCGGGCAGCCCTCTTTCTCGCGCGTGGCGACTTCGGCCTCGGTGGTGCCGCCCGCCTTGCAGCGTTCGATGAAGGCTGCAAGCTTGGGGTTGCTGGCCGCCGCGTGGGCGGCCAGTGGATGCTCGGGCGCCAGAGCGCAGAAGGTCACGCCCATGATGGTGTCGGCGCGCGTGGTGAAGACGTGAAGCCGGCCGGCGCCGAGAAGCGCGCCGCTGGCGTCGCGGATGTCGTGCGGGAAGGCGAAGCGCACGCCCTCGCTCTTGCCGATCCAGTGCTCCTGCATGAGCCGCACGCGCTCGGGCCAGCCATGCAGATAGTCCGCCCGGGCCGGCTCGGCGACGTTGGCGAGCAGTTCGTCGGCGTACTGCGTGATGGCCAGGTAGTAGCCGGGGATTTCGCGCTTTTCGACCAGTGCGCCGGAGCGCCAGCCGCGACCGTCGATCACCTGTTCGTTGGCAAGCACGGTCTGGTCGACCGGGTCCCAGTTCACCACCTGCGTGCGGCGGTAGGCGATGCCCTTTTCGAGCATCTTGAGGAAGAACCACTGGTTCCACTTGTAGTAGCTCGCGTCGCAGGTGGCGATCTCGCGGCTCCAGTCGATCGACAAGCCCAGCGGCTGCATCTGCGACTTCATGTCGGCGATGTTGTCGCGCGTCCAGCGCGCCGGGGCGATCTTTTTCTCCATCGCCGCGTTCTCCGCCGGCAGGCCAAAGGCGTCCCAGCCCATGGGCATGAGCACGTTGTAGCCCTTCATGCGCAGGTGGCGCGCCATCATGTCGTTGATGGTGTAGTTGCGCACGTGGCCCATGTGCAGCTTGCCGCTCGGGTAGGGCAACATCGAGCAGGCGAAGAACTTGGGCCGCACCGTGTCTTCGACCACGCGGTAGGCGTCGCGCGCGCGCCAGTGTTCCTGCGCAGCGGCTTCGATGGCGCGGGGATCGTAGGCGGTCGGGGAGGCGGGGCTGTGGGCGCTCATGCACGGGGCGGCGCGAGGCGTCGCGCCGCTCTTGGTCTGCCAGGGAAGCGGGGAATTCTAGGGCCCGGGCTGGGCGACGAAGGCGATGCGGCTCAGCCCGGCGCGCTGCAGCCGCCCGATCAGCGAGGCCACGCGGCCGTAAGGCACCGCTTGGTCGGCCAGCAATTGCACTTCGAGGCCGTCGCGCCCACGCGCGGCTTCTGCAAGGCGCGCATCGAAGGCGGCGTCGGCAAGCGCCTCCTCGCCGAGATAGAGCTGCCCGTGCGGGCCCAGCGTCACGACGATGAAGTCCGGCGCCCCGCTGGGTGTTGCGGCGTTGGAGCGGGGCAGGTCCAGGCGCAGGCTCGAGTTCATGAGCGGCGCGCTGATCATGAAGATGACCAGCAGCACCAGCACCACGTCGATCAGCGGCGTCATGTTGATCTCGCTCATCGGCGGCGCGACCGCTTTGCGCTCGAGGCGTCCAAAAGCCATGTCCGGCGCCCTCAGTGCGGCCTCACCCGGCTTCTAGCCGGGCCGGCGCGGGCGCGGTCGGGGCGCCCTCGGGGGCGACGAAAGCGGCGCTGCGGGGGGCGCTTTCGTCGCTGCGCTCGAGCAGCATCTCGCGCAGATCGTGCGCGAAGCCCTCGAGCTCGGCCTCGCAGGCGGCAACGAGCTTGCCGAACACGTTGTAGGCGAGCACCGCCGGGATCGCCACCGCCAAGCCGGCGGCGGTCATGATGAGGGCCTCGCCCACCGGAGCGGCAATGCGCTCGATGCCCGGGCTTGCGGCGCTGGCGATCTCCAGCAGCGCATGGTAGATGCCCCAGACGGTGCCGAACAGCCCGACGAAAGGCGCCGTCGCGCCGATGGAGGCCAGCAGCACCTGGCCGAACTGCAAGGAGTGCAGCACGCCATGCAGGGCGTCGCGCAGCCGCCGCGTGAGCTGCGAAGCGCGCGCGCTGGCCGCCTCGAGCGTGCCCTGGCGTGCGCTTAAGGTGCCGGCGTCGAGCAGCGGCAGCAGCGCCGCTTCACGGTCTAAGGCGGCGCGGCGCGCGCGCGCCGTGGCCAGGTCGGGCGCGGCCCAGAACGCCGGCACCGCCCGCGCGAGGTCGCGGCGCACGCGCGCGAGCAGCCACGACTTCCACACGATCACGACCCAGGCACTCACCGACATGGCCAGCAGCAGGGCGGCCACGGCGCAGGTGAGCGCATCGCCCTCGGTCCAGAACGGACCGAACACCTCGCTCACGCTGGCGCGCTCAACACGTCGTCCATGCCGTAGAGCCCGTTGTCGCGGCCGGCCAGGAAGCGAACCGCACGCAGGCTGCCCTCGGCATATCCGGCTCGACTCGAGGCCTTGTGGCTGATTTCGATGCGCTCGCCGGTGCCGGCGAACAGGACGGTGTGGTCGCCGACGATGTCGCCGCCGCGCAGCGTGGCAAAACCGATCGTGCCCGGCGCCCGCTCGCCCGTGGCGCCGTGGCGCGCATAGACGGCGCAGTCGGCCAACTCGCGGCCGAGCGCCGCGGCGATGACCTCGCCCATCTTCAAGGCGGTGCCGCTCGGCGCGTCGACCTTGTGACGGTGATGGGCTTCGACGATCTCGATGTCGTAGGCCCCGCCCAGGGCCCGCGCCGCGTCGGCGACGAGCTTGAGCAACACGTTGACGCCCACGCTCATATTGGGCGCCATCACGATGGCGATGTGGCGCGCGGCGTCGACGATCGTTGCCTTGCCCGCCGCGTCGAAGCCGGTGGTGCCCAGCACCAGTTGCACGCCGCCCGATCGGCAGGCCTGCAGATGCAAAAGCGTGCCCTCTGGCCGCGTGAAGTCGCTCAGCACGTCGGCGTCGACGAGCCCGTGGTCGATGTCGCTGGTGATGCGCACGCCGCTGGTCTGGCCGAGGAAGGCGGCCGCATCCTGGCCAATGAGCGCGTTGCCCGGTTGGTCAATGGCGCCGACCAGCCGGCAGTCGCTGGCTGCGAGCACGGCCTCCACGAGCATGCGCCCCATGCGTCCCGAGGCGCCCGCGACGGCGATGCGCCTCGTGCCGGTCACTGTGCCGCCTCCAGCGGCGGGTAAGCGCGTGCGGCGCCCTGCGGTGCACCGCCCGGTGCACTGGCGGCGGTTTGGGCCGGGATCGGCAGGGCCTGCACCTGTTGTTCGGTCAGCGCCAGGACCGGCAGCTTGCCGCCGCTCTTGCGCGTGTCGATCGAGTCGACGAACTCACGCTCGGTGGGCAGCTCATCGGCCTCGAAGGACTTCATGTTGTCGCCTTCGAACAGCACCGTGACGCGGCGTTGCTGGTAAGCCGCGCCCTGACGGCGAATGGTGAACACGTAGTCCCAGCGGTCGGCATGGAAGATGTCGGCCAGGAGCGGCGAGCCGAGCGTCTCGCGCACCTGTGCGCGGGTGAGGCCGGGTTTCATGAGTGCGGCCATCTCCTGGGTCACCACATTGCCCTGCACGATCTCGATGCGGTAGGGCGTGATCAGCCCGAACAGGCTCTCCGAGGTCTTGAGCGACGAGCAGCCGGCGATGGCCAGCAGCACCGCGCATGTGGGCAGCAAACTCGAACGGGTAGGCAGGTGCATGGGGCGACGCGGCGCGAAGGGGCGCGGCCGGCTCGATATCATGCGGGGAATTCTAGTGGACCCTTTTCGGAGTCTCCCGTGGCGCGCGAAGCCTTGCCACAGAGCCCTCTTGCGGACTTGCCGATGAGCCATGCCGACGAACTCAAGAGCAGCGGCCTCAAAGCCACGCTGCCGCGCATCAAGATCCTGGAAGTGTTCCAGAAGTCCTCGGTGCGCCACCTGGGCGCCGAGGACGTGTACAAAGTGCTGCTCGCCGAACACTCCGACATCGGCTTGGCAACCGTCTACCGGGTGCTGATGCAGTTCGAGCAAGCGGGCATCCTCTCGCGCAACCACTTCGAGTCGGGCAAGTCGGTGTTCGAGCTCAACGAGGGCCAGCACCACGACCACCTGGTGTGCCTGGACTGCGGCCGCGTCGAGGAATTCTTCGACGCCGAGATCGAGGCACGCCAGCGCTCGGTGGCTCAGACGCGCGGCTTTGCGCTGCAGGAGCATGCGCTGTCGCTCTACGCCAACTGCACCAAACCGCAATGCCCGCACCGCCCGGCGCGCGGGCGCTGAGCGCTGTGTCCGGGCAGGCCTCTCAGGACTCCTCGCCGTTCTCCATGGCGACACGGTGGCGGGTGATGAACTCCCGGTAGGTGTCGATGCCGCGCAGTTGCAGGATGGAGTTGCGCACTGCCGCTTCCACCAGCACGGCGAGGTTGCGCCCCGCATCGACCGCGATCACGGCCTTGCGCACGGGGACCTCGAGCACGTCTTCGTACAAGGGCTCGTAGGGCAGGCGCTCGAAATCGCGCTCCATGGTTTCCTTGCGCACCAGATGCACGATGAGCTTGAGCCGCATCTTGCGCCGCACCGCGGTCTCGCCAAAGATGGCCTTGATGTCGAGCAGGCCGATGCCGCGCACCTCGAGCAGGTTCATCAGCAGTTCGGGGCAGCGCCCCTCGATGGCGATCTGCGAGACGCGGTAGAGGTCCACCGCATCGTCGGCCACCAGGCCGTGGCCGCGCGAGATCAATTCCAGCCCGAGTTCGCTCTTGCCCAGGCCCGACTCGCCGGTGAGCAGCACGCCCAGGCCGAAGATGTCCATGAACACACCATGGCGCGTGGTCCGATCGGCGAAATGCTGGCTCAGGTGGGCGCGCATGACGTCGATCACGTGACCGGCGGACTCGTCGGTCACGAACAGCGGGATATCGGCGCGCTCGCACATGGCCACCAACCGCTCGGGCGGCACCTGCTTGTCCGCCACGATCAGGACTGGCGGCTCCAGTGTGACGATGCGCGCGATGCGCCGGGCTTGGACTTCGGGCGAGGGCTCGTTCAGGTAGCGGACCTCGCGCACCCCCACGATCTGCACTCGATAGGGGTGGATGTAATTGAGGTAGCCCACCAAGTCGGCGGCCGACTGGGCGTCGCGCACTGCGAGTTCGTCGAAGCGGCGCTCCGGGTGGGCGTGGCCCGCCAGCCATTCCCAGCGCAGCGAACTGCGGTGCGCCTCGAAGAGCGCCTCGGCGCTAATAACGGTGGGCTTCATACGTGGCCAATGCGCCGGCGCGCGCGATGCTCGGCGCCTCGGACGCGCTTCGGACCGCGAAGGCCTAAGCGACCGATTTCAGCGGCTCCCAGTCGGCGATCAATTGGTGCAGCCTGGCGGCGTCGGGTTCCGCCTTGAGCCTGTCGCGCAGCGCGCGGTCGCTCAGCAGCTCGGCGATTTCGGAGAGGATCTCGAGATGGCGCTGCGTGGCCGCCTCGGGCACCAGCAGAAAGACCAACAGCGAAACCGGCTCCTCGTCGGCTGCGTCGAAGCCGATCGGTTGCTGCATGCGGATCACGGCGGCCAGCGGGTTCTTCAGGCCCTTGATGCGGCCGTGCGGAATGGCCACGCCGTGACCCAGGCCGGTGGAGCCGAGCCGCTCACGTGCAAACAGGTTGTCGGTGACGGTCGCGCGAGCGATGGAGTGCCGATTCTCGAACAGCAGGCCGGCCTGCTCGAACAGGCGCTTCTTGCTGGACGCGTCGACGTCGACCAGCACGTTGCTGGCCGGCAGGATAGCGGTAAGTCGGTTCATCGACGACCGCGCCGGTTTCGGCTCTCGAGCCTTGGCGGGCGCTTCTCAGGACAGTTGGTCAAATTATAGGAAGACGCTCTGCCCGCACAGTGGAATACGCGTTCATTAAGTCGCAAGTCCAGGCAACGCGGTTGCGGCGGGGCAACGCGGCAGGCCCCTTGGCGGCACTCGACAGCGCGGGTCCACCACTGTTAATAGCAAAAAAGCGGCCCGCAGGCCGCTTTGGGGGTCGAAAGGTCGCGGACGCTGGCGTGTCGACTACTGCAGATCGACCGAAGTCGTTCGCTTCGGCGATGCGTGATGGTGATCCTGCAGGCGGTCCTTGTGGCGACAGACCTGACGGTCTAGCTTGTCCATCAACTCGTCGATTGCCGCATAAAGATCTTCGTGGGCCGACTCGATGAAGATGTCACGCCCTTTGACGTGGAGGTTGACCTCGGCCCTTTGTCGCCGATCTTTCTCCTTTAAATTGGCCACGCTCAGCAGAATGTTGATGTCGACCACTTGGTCGAAATGGCGTGTGACCCGGTCAAGCTTTGTGAGTACGTACTCTCTCAACGACGGTGTCACTTCAAGGTGATGTCCGCTGATCGTCAGATTCATAGGTCTTCCTTTCAAGGTCTTGAAGGCGCCCATTCCGAACCGCAGCCGCGAGCTGCACGCAAGGTTTCGGGCGGTCCCAGTTTGCGCTTCGTGCCGCCGCGTGACAAGGCGATGACCGGCTCGAACCAAGGGCCGCTGCACGCCTGCCGGTCGATGGCCAGTGCGATAATCGACTGGATCGATGGCAAAAACCTTCGATGGGTAAGCGCCTCGCCGGTGTTGCCCGCGCGGTCCGCTCTGGCGCAGCCAAGATGTCCGCCCTACCGCGGTGCCGAGCCTGCATGCGCGCACAGCGAGGGGCCCAGGCCACGCAAGGCGCGTTGCGCCCCCCAAGTCGTTGGAGTTCGCATGTTGAACGTCTTCACGCTCGCCAGCGGGCGCTTGTTCCAGGAAGAGATCGAAAGCCTCGACGCCTTGACTCACGTGCAGCCGGTGTGGGTCGACCTGGAACACCCGACTGCCGAGGAAAAGCTCTGGGTCGCGCAGCGTTTCGGCTTGAACATTCCCGAAAACATCATCGACGATGACCTCGAGGAGTCGGCTCGCTTTTATGAAGAAGACAACGGCGAGCTGCACCTGCGCTCCGACTTCCTGATCGACGAGGACGGCGGCTCGGGCCACCGCAGCGCGCGCAACGTGCGGGTTGCCTTCATTCTTCATGACAAGGTGCTGTTTTCGGTGCACGCCGAGGACCTGCCGGTGTTTCGTCTGTTGCGCATGCGTGCGCGGCGCATTCCGGCCCTGATCGACGACGCCAAGGACGTGCTGCTCAAGCTCTACGACGCCGACGCGGAGTATTCGGCCGATTCGCTCGAGGGCATCTACGACGGCCTGGAGTTGGTGTCGGCCCGCGTGCTGCAGTCGAAGGTCGACGACCAAGCGGCGGCCGAGGTGCTGGCCGCCATCGCGCGCCAGGAAGACTTGAACGGGCGCATCCGCCGCAACGTGATGGACACCCGCAGGGCGGTGAGCTTCATGATGCGCAGCCGCCTGCTCGGTGCCGAGCAGTTCGAGGAAGCGCGGCAGATCCTGCGCGACATCGACTCGCTCGACTCGCACACCGCCTTCCTGTTCGACAAGATCAACTTCCTGATGGACGCCACGGTCGGCTTCATCAACATCAACCAGAACCGCATCATCAAGCTGTTCTCGGTGGCCAGCGTGGCCTTGCTGCCGCCCACCCTCATTGCCAGCATTTACGGCATGAATTTCAGGGCCATGCCGGAGCTGGACTGGGCCTGGGGCTACCCGT
>JANONH010000092.1:0-2632 GCA_031420735.1 Methylibium sp. | reverse complement strand
AGACTTGGTCATCGTCGTCGCCTCCACCACTTCGACCGAACAGTCGGGCCTCTTTGCCCACCTGCTGCCGGCGTTCAAGAAGGCCAGCGGCATCGAGGTCAAAGTGGTGGCCCAGGGCACCGGCCAGGCGCTCGACATGGGCCGCCGCGGCGACGCCGACGTGCTGTTCGTGCACGACCAGGTGGCCGAAGAGAAGTTCGTGGTCGACGGTTTCGGCCTCGCCCGCCTACCTGTCATGTACAACGATTTCGTGCTCATCGGCCCCAAGGCCGACCCGGCCGCTGCCAAGGGCTTGGACATCGTCGCCGCACTGGCGGTGTTGGCCAAGGCCGGCGCGCCCTTCGTGTCGCGCGGCGACAAGAGCGGCACGCACGCGGCCGAGTTGCGCTACTGGAAGGCCGCCGGCATCGACGCCCCGAAGGCGGTCTTTGCCGCCTACCGGGAGTGCGGCTGCGGCATGGGTCCGGCCCTCAACATCGCCGCCTCCATCAACGCCTACTTGCTGGCCGACCGCGGCACCTGGCTCGCCTTCAAGAACCGCGGTGAGATGGCGGTGCTGGTCGAGGGCGACAAGCGCCTGTTCAACCAGTACGGCGTCATCGTCGTGAACCCCGCCAAGCACCCGCACGTCAAGGTGGCACCGGCGCAGCGCTTCGCCGATTGGGTGGTGTCGGCCGAAGGCCAACAGGCCATCGCCGGCTATCGCATCGGCGGCGAGCAAGTGTTCTATCCCAACGCCAAACCCTGAGTGGCGTTGGGGGCGCGGCGAGGAAGCGGCTGCTTGGCTCGGCCGCCTCGACAGCGTGGCGCACCGAAGAAAGCCGGCTTCACGCCTGCCAAGGGTTGATCACGGCGGCCCCGGCCGCCTCGAAGGCGTCGGTGTCTCGCGTGGCCACCGCCAAGCCGTTTGCTGCAGCAATGGCCGCGATGTAGCCATCGGCGCTGGCAATGGCGAGCCCCGATGCCCGGGCCTTGGCCATCAGTTCTGCATAGGCTTGGGTGCAGCCCAGATCGAAAGGCAGCACGCGGCCGGCAAACAGCCGCAGCAGCCGCGTCTCGAGGTTTTGCTGCAAGCCTGAGCGGCGTTTGCCTGCGGGCAGCAGCGCCACGCCAGCCCGCAGTTCGGCCACGGTGATGGCCGACAGGAACAGGGTTTCCAGTAACTGGGAGTCGATCCACTTGATGACGCGGGCATCGGGTGCCGCGCGCAGCGGCTCGGACACGACGTTGGTGTCGAGCAGGATCACTCGAAGATCACCGAGCGGGCGGGGGCCGTGCTTCGCACCTGCTCGAAGACGGCAAACTCTTGGTCGCTGAGTTTGGCCCGCCGGCCCATGTCGGCCAGGAGCGAGCCCAACTTCACCCGTCCTTGCGGTCTGACTGCGCACTCCAGAATCGCGCGCGCTTCGGCCTCCATGCTGCGGCCGTGCTGGGCGGCCCGCACACGCAGGGCGCGGTGCACCTCGTCGGGAATATTGCGGACGGTCAGCATCGCCATCTTCTTTGCTCCGTTGCGCCTTCAATGCATGCAGTGTAATTGTTTGACTGCATGCGGGCCGATCAGCCGATTTGGCGCCGATGCCGTCTGCTCGCTGCCAGCCAAACCGGACTTGCACCCGCAAACTAGACCGCCAACCGCACTTTCACCTGCTCGGATGTCGCGCTCGGTTTTCAGTGAAGATGCGTGCTTGCGACGGCCCGTCCTGCGCGGCCCGCCGAGCCCAAGGAGAGCGTCCATGAAACAGCTCCAGTTCGTCAAGCGCCAGCACGCCAGCCACTGGGTCGGCGACGGTTTTCCGGTGCGCAACATCTTTTCGTACGCCGACATGGCGCAGCAGCTTTCGCCCTTTCTGCTGCTCGACTACGCCGGCCCGGCCATCTTCGAGCCCACCACCGCGCGGCGCGGCGTCGGCCAACACCCGCACCGCGGCTTCGAGACCGTGACCATCGTCTATGCCGGCGAGGTGGAACACTGCGACTCCACCGGCGCCGGCGGCACCATGGGCCCGGGCGACGTGCAGTGGATGACGGCCGCCGGCGGCATCCTGCACGAGGAATACCACGCCAGCGCCTACGCCAAGCGTGGCGGCCCGTTCGAGGTGGCGCAACTGTGGGTCAACCTGCCGGCGCGCCACAAGGCCGACCCGCCCGCCTACCAGAGCCTCACCGACGCGCAGATACCGCGTGTGGAGCTGCCCGGTGGCGCCGGCAGCGTGCGCGTCATCGCCGGTGAATTCATGGGCCAGCGCGGCCCCGCGCGCAGCTTCACGCCGATGAACGTGTGGGACCTGCGGCTCGGCGCCGGCCGCCATGTCGAATTTAGCCTGCCGGCCGGCCACACAACCGCGCTGCTGCTGCAGCGCGGTCGGCTCGTTCTGCCCGGCGGCGAGGCCCTGGTGGCGGCCGATTTCGCCCTGTTCGAGCGCGCCGACGAAACGCTCGCCCTCGCCGCGGCCGCGGGTGAAGAAGACGCAAGATTGCTGCTCATGGTTGGCGAGCCGATCGACGAGCCGGTGGTCGGCCAGGGGCCGTTTGTCATGAACACCGCGGCCGAAATCGAGCAGGCCTTCATCGACCACCGCAACGGCCGGCTCGCCCAGCCCGCCGCCGTTGCGGCTTCTGCTGCCGCTGC
>JANONH010000091.1:0-2311 GCA_031420735.1 Methylibium sp. | reverse complement strand
CCAAGCACCACAACTCGTGATGCGGGCGTGACGCACGAGGCCCCGAGCGGCGCGCGTGCCGTCGAGTCGAGCGGCGAGCCCGGGCGCGACCTGCAGCGCGGCGCCGCATCGACACTGGCCGAGCTCATCGACGCCGCCCTGCCGCAGACCCAGTGCACGCGCTGCGGCGGCCTTCGGCCACCGCTTCGGCGTAGCGCCGGCAGTCGGGCTCGCCGCAGCGCGTGCACTGCGTCTGCGGCAGGGCGGCGTCGACGATGTCGGCCAATGTCGATGCGGCGCGCTGCGGGTCGCGCCCGGGCTCGCTGCGCGACTCGACGGCACGCTCGCCGCTTGGGGCCCCGTGCGTCACGCCCGCTTCACGATTTGTGGTGCTTGGCGATGAAGTCGCGGATCTCGGGATACGCAAAGTCGCGCCAGCGGCGGCCGGAGAAGATGCCGTAGTGACCGGCGCCCTTGACTTCGTAGTGGCGCTTGCGCGACTTCGGTATGCCAGAGCACAGGTCGATGGCGGCGGCCGTCTGGCCGCTGCCCGAGATGTCGTCGAGTTCGCCTTCGACCGTGAGCAGCGCCGTGGTCTTGATGTCGGCTGGCCGCACCGGCAGGCCAGCGACTTGCCAAGTGCCCTGGACCAGCGCGAAGTCCTGGAACACGGTCTTGATGGTGTCGAGGTAGTACTCGGCCGGCAGGTCCAGCACCGCGTTGTATTCGTCGTAGAAGCGCCGATGCGCTTCGGCGCCATCGTCGTCGCCGCGCACGAGGTCGAGGAAATAGTCGTAATGGGCCGTCATGTGACGGTCCGGGTTCATTGCCACGAAGCCGGAATGCTGCATGAAGCCGGGGTAGACCGGGCGCCCGGCGCCGGGGTAGTTGTGCGGCACGCGGTAGATGACGTTTTGCTTGAACCATTCGTGCGGCTTGTTCGTCGCCAGGTTGTTGACGGCCGTGGGCGAACGCCGCGCGTCGATCGGGCCGCCCATCATCGTCATGGTGCGCGGCGTGGTTTCGCCAGCACTGGCCATGAGCTAGACGGCGCCGAGCTCCGGCACGGTGTGCTGGCAGACATAGATGTCGTGCACCTCGGGGCCGACGAGCCGGATGTACTCCTGCACGTAGTGGACGTAGTCGTCCAGAGTGAAGGCGCCTTCGGTCAGCGGCACCATGCGCGCGTCGACCCAGTCGGTGATGTAGACCTTGTGGTCGCGCAGCAGCGTGCGCACGGTCTCGCGCAGCAAGGTGGCGTGGTGGCCCGACAAAGGAGCGACGACCAGCACGCTCGGCTGCTTGCGCATGCGCGGCAAAAGGGCTGCGTCGTCGGTAAAGCGCTTGAAGCGCAGCAAGCGGCAGAACGGCTTGGCCAGCACCACTTGCTGCTGCACCGCCACCTCGATGTCACCGACGTGGATATTGGTGATGTCGAACTGCGGCTTTTCGTATTCCTTGGTGAGCCGGTGCATGAGGTCGAAGCCGGCCGACACGCGTTGCGCCGCGGGCCCCTGGGCAAACGGCGACAAAGGGTGGCTGTAGAGCTTGGAAGAAGCGCTGGCGAACTCGGCAAACGGGCTCAGAAGGGCGCGTTGTGTTTCGTATAACTGGTAAATCATGGACATCCTCGAGAGTTGATGTCGGCTCGGCCGACCTGGCGGCACCTCGTGCGACGGAAAGTTCCGACGTCCAATTGCTGCACTGCAACATTCTACGCAAAAAACGGCTTGCCCACCTGCCCCCGACTGTGCCACGGGCGGCTCTCGGGCAAAACAGCCGTGTTTGAAGTCGCTTGCGATGGCTCGGCGCTGTGCGTGCCTGGCGAAGACCATGGCCCTTCTGATGGCGGCATGAAGACAGCCGCGCGCCGCTCAGCGCTCGATGCGCATGCGCCCGCCGCCCGCCGCTTGGCCCGGGCCGGCACTCTCACCGCGCGGGGCGGCCGCGGCGGCTGGGTCTCTTTCCGCCTGGGTCGGTGCGCGCACCACGGGCGCCGGCGCCACCGACGGTGGGCGATACACCATCGGCGGCGCAGCCATCGTGCGCGCGGGCGGCGCGGCCATTGGCGCAGGCGGCGCCATGGGCACAGGCGGCGCGGCCATGGGGGCGCGCGGCGCGGCGGCCTGTGGCAGCGGCATCGTGGGTTGCACGAAGCGCTGCGAGCGCTCGGCGCCTGGCGCGTGGCCGCGTTCGATCGCGCGCGGGTCTCGGCGGGGCTCGGTGCGCTCGCCCGGCGCCGCACGGTCTGGCGCACGGTCTGACGCGCGGTCCGCCGCACGGTCTGGCGCACGGTCTGGCGCACGGTCTGGCGCACCAAAGCGTTCGGTGC
>JANONH010000090.1:0-2339 GCA_031420735.1 Methylibium sp. | reverse complement strand
TACTCCTTCGACCTCAAACGGCGCATCAACGTCGACATCCTCGCGCTGGCCTTGCTCTACACGCTGCGCGTGCTCGCCGGCTCTGCCGTGCTGATGATCAAGCCCTCGTTCTGGATGCTGGCCTTCTCGATGTTCCTGTTCTTCAGCCTCGCGGCCGTCAAGCGCCTGGTCGAACTCGAGGGCTTGCGCGAGCGGGCGGCGCAGGGCGAGGGCGCGGTGGGCCAGCCGGTCGGGCGCGGCTACATCGTCGAAGACATCCCGGTCCTGCGCACCCAGGGCATCGTCTCGGGCCAACTTGCGGTGCTGGTGTTCGCGCTCTATATCAACGACGCCTCCGCCGCGGCCCACTTCGCGCGGCCCGAGTGGCTGTGGGGCGTGTTCCCCTGCCTGCTGCTGTGGGTCAACCGCGTCTGGATGAAGGCCAACCGCGGCGAGGTGCACGAAGACCCGGTGCTGTTCGCGCTGCGCGACAACTTCAGCCGTCTGGTGGTGGTGGCGGCTGGCATTTGCGTGGTGCTTGCCGCATGAGGCCGCCGAGTCGCAGCTCGGCCGCAGCCGAGCGCTCGCATGCCGCCGTTCTACCGGCGCGCGGAGCCTCGGCATGAAGCTCTCCACTTTTGCCATGATCCTTGCGGGCGTGCTGCTCAATGCCGGCGCGCAGTTGCTGCTCAAGGCGGGCACGCGCTCGACCGGCGTGATCGGCGCCAGCGACGACGGCGTGGCCGCCTGGCTGCAGACCGCGCTCAGCGTCGCCTTGCAGCCTTACATCGTTCTGGGCCTGGCTTGCTACGTGCTAAGCGTGGGCATCTGGATCGTGGCACTGTCGCGTGTGGACGTGAGCGTGGCCTACCCCATGCTTTCGATCGGCTACGTGGTCAATGCCTTCGCCGCGTGGTGGCTGTTCGGCGAGGTGCTCACGCCCATGCGCTTGGCCGGCATCGGCGTCATTTTGGTGGGCGTGATGCTCATCTCTCGCAGCTGAGCCTGGCCTTGCACGGCACGAGGCACTCGAGCCGTGCGCTGCGCAACACCCAAGCGCCTGGGAATTTTTTTTCACCGACTGCGACCCATGAAGATCCTTTTGACCGGTGCCGCCGGCTTCCTCGGCAGCGCCTGCCGCCGCGTGCTGCGCGAGCGCGGCCACAGCCTCGTCACCACCGACCGTCACGGCGAGGTCGACGTCGTCGGCGACCTTGCCGAGCCCGGCTTCGCGGCGCTGCTGCCCGAGGTCGATGCCGTGGTGCATGCGGCTGCGGTGCAATATGTCTCGCCCGACTTGCCGCTGCTCGCGCGCGCACGCTACTTCGAGCACAACAACGTGCTCGCCACGCGCCGGCTGTGCGAGCGTTATGGCCTGGGCGCCACGCACTTCGTCAACGTCGCCACCAGCATGATGTACCGCCAGTGCCACGCCGCGAGTTACGGCCCGGGCAGCGCGCTGCAAGGTCAGGGCGTCTACAGCCGCTCCAAGCTCGCCGCGCAGCGCGACGTCGAGGTAAGCCTGGGCCATTGGGCGAGCATCGTGCCCTGCATCATCGGCGGGCCGGGCCGCGAAGGTCTGTTTCGCGGCTTCGTGCAGTCGATCCTGCGGCGCGGCTTGGTGGCGTTTCCGGGGCGTGGCTCGGCGCCCACCAACATGGTGCACGTGGATGACGTCGCCGAGCTCGTGGCGGTGGTGGTCGAGCGCCGCGCCGAGGGTCTCTACAACGCCGGTGCGCCGCGGCCGCTGTCCATCACCCAGTGGGTCGGCGAGATCGCCGCCGAGCTGGGCGTGGCGCAGGTGCGCATCCTGCGCGTACCGCTTGCGCCGGTGCGTGCCCTGGCCTGGCTCACGGGCTACCGCTTGCTCGCGCGCGAGCAACTGCTCATGCTCGGCCAGCCCCATGTGCTCGACATCTCGCGCTCGCTCGAGCTCGGTTGGGCGCCGCGCCACGACCACGTGCGCATCGTGCGCGACATCGCGCGCTACATCGCGGCAAGCCAAACCGCTTGCGCAGGCGCCAGCGCAAGCGGCAGCGCGGCCGAGCGGTCCCACTAAACCCTGCTGCGGCCCGCGACCCATGGCTTACGTTCCCGCCGACAGGGCCTTGCCCGCCGTGCGCTCCGGCGAGGCGCTCGCGTTCGCGCTGTGCGCCCTGGTGCTCGCCGCGCTGCTGCTGGTGCCGCTGCTGGCGGTGCAGTACCCGGCGATGCCGGACTACGTCAACCACATGGCGCGCGCGCACGTCATCGTGCAGGCCGAGCTGCATGGCCGCGAGCACCCGTTCTACGAGTTGCGTCACGTGCTCATACCCAACCTGGCGCTCGACGTGCTGGTGCCGCTCATGGTGCGTGCGGGC
>JANONH010000089.1:0-1921 GCA_031420735.1 Methylibium sp. | reverse complement strand
TGCTGGCCTCGGCCCTGCTTGGCGCATGTGGCAGCAGCCCCATGCCGCCCGACCGCTCGGGCGCGTCTCAGAGCGTGCAAGGCGTGGAGTACGGCACCGTGCGGGTCGTCGAAGCGGCCGAGGACCGCCCGGGTGGCAGCGGCGCCGGGGCAGTGATCGGTGGCGTGGTGGGCGGCGTGGCGGGCAATCAGGTGGGCAGCGGCGATGGGCGCAAGGCCGCCACTGTCGCTGGCGTCATCGGAGGCGCAGTGCTCGGCAACGAGATCGAGAAGCGCCGCAGCGAAGGCAACACCGTGCAGTACATCGTCGATATGGACAACGGCGACCAGCGCACCTACCGCTATGCCACCGATCAAGCCTTGAGCGTCGGCCAGCGCGTGCGCGTGGTCGACGGCCTGCTGCAACCCTGGTAGGGCGGCGCCCGAGCGCGTTTGCGCTTGGTGCGCATGGTGCGAACGGGCGCGCTTTAAGCTTGGTGCGCTCGGTGCGCTCGGTGCGCTCGGTGCGTTTGGTGCAGGACGCCAAGGCGCTGCGGGCAGCAGCGTGCGCGCTGGCCGTAACCGAGTCTGCATGATCTTTGAATTGCCAATCACAATTCAACCGATCCGCGCATGCAGCTGCGGTCACCGGGCAAGAACACCATGACGATGATCATCAACAGCGTCGCTTACCAAAACGGCGCGCGCTTGGGCAACATCAGCACCGACGACATCAGTGACGTCATCAAGCAGCCGGACACCTTTGTCTGGCTTGGGCTGCATGAGCCCGACGGCGCGCTGCTGCAGAAAATGCAGGAAGAGTTCAACCTCCACGAACTGTCGATCGAAGACGCGCGCAATGCGCACCAGCGACCCAAGATCGAGACGTATGGCGACTCGATGTTCATCGTGCTGAAGACGGCACAGCTCGAGCAGGAAAAGGTCGTCTACGGCGAAACGCATCTCTTTGTCGGCTCGAACTTCTTGATGTCCGTTCGACACGGCGCCTCCTCGAGTTATGCGCAGGTTCGCGAGCGCTGCGAGAAGACCAGCAAAATGCTCGCCAAGGGTCCGGGTTTCGCGTTGTACGCCTTGCTCGACTTCGTGGTCGACAACTACCAGCCCATCGTTGCGCAGTTCGAGAAGGACTTCGACGCGATCGAGACCGACATTTTCGGGGGACGGTTCGACAAGCTGGTCGTCGAGCGGCTGTACGACCTGAAGCGGCAACTGCTCGAGCTGCGCAATGCAGCGTTGCCGGTGACCGACATCTGTGCCGAGCTGATGCGTTTCCACGAAGACCTGATCCCCAAGGCGCTTCGCGCCTACTTCCGCGACATTCAGGACCATGTGTCGCGCTTGGTCGGGCTGCTCGACGGCATGCGGGAGATGTTGACGACCGCCATGCAGGTTAATCTGGCGCTGGTCGGCAACCACCAAAACGAGGTGGTCAAGCGCTTGGCCGGCTGGGGCGCAATTCTGGCCATTCCCACGGTGATTTTCAGCCTGTATGGAATGAACTTCGAGCTCATGCCGGAGCTAAAGTGGCGTTACGGTTACCCGCTCGCCGTGGCCGTGACTTTGCTCGGCTGCGTCTACGTGCACCGGCGCCTTCGCCGGGCAGGCTGGGTCTAGGTCGGTCGGGTGCTCACCAGCTCGAGACTGCTAAAGCGGGCGGCAGGCTAGGATTAGCGTCCCTGAGGGTACGTATGCAGCCGCGCTGAACAGGGGCTGCGAGGATTTAAAAACGAAGAGGACGAAGCGAATGTCAGCCAACGAAATTAGCGAGAAGTTCAAGGGCTGCGAAGTGGATGCCGTGGTGATCGGCGCGGGTTTCGCCGGCCTCTACGCCGTCTATCGGCTCCAACAGATGGGCTTGTCCCATGCGGCGTTTGAACAGGGCAGCGGTGTCGGTGGAACTTGGTACTGGAATCGCTACCCGG
>JANONH010000088.1:0-1783 GCA_031420735.1 Methylibium sp. | reverse complement strand
GGTTTACGAAGCGTGCGGGTACGCACGCCGACCCAGAGTCTGCGGTGCTCGGCTGCGCCAATGCGCTGTGCCCGCGGCCCGACCAAAGCCTTGCCGGGCGGCGGTTGTTTGTGTTTGAGTTGCCGAGGAAACACCGGCTCACCGGGCCCGAGGGCGGTGCGGCGACCGAGCGATTTCTGGTACCCCGGCATGAGCGCGGGCGCCGCACCGCCCTCGGGCCAAGCGCGAGCAGCGCAGAAAGCGGACCTTGAATTTCAGTCTACGAGTGCGAAAGCCAGCCTTGTCACGCCACGCGGCGAGGCGCCCGCTTTGGGCGTGCCGGCATTTCGGCTTGCGCTGGCGCCGCGGCTTGAACGGCTGCTGCCGGCAGCAGCGAAGGGCCGCGCTTGGGCAGGTGCGAGAGCCGCCGCTGGATCCAGGCCTGGCCGTGCTCGCAGAGGTAAGCCTCGAAGGCGGCAGCGGCCAGCGGCAGCGAGCGCGCGCAGAGGTGCATCACGTGCCAGTCGCGCTCGATCGGGTTGCTGGCAAGCGGCAGCAGCTCGATCTGCCCGCTTTCGAGCTCGTGCACGCAGGCGTGCAGCGACAGAAAGGCCACGCCGAAACCGGCCACGCACATCTGCTTGATGGCCTCGTTGCTCGACATTTCCGAGCCGATGACCGGCGCCACGCCGGCTTCCTTGAACAACTGCTCGAGTGTCGTGCGCGTGCCCGAGCCGCGCTCGCGCACCAGCAAGTTGGCGTCGTTGAGCGCCGCCAGGTCCAGGGCGCTGGCCGACATGAGCGCATGCGTGGGCGCGGCGATGAAGGCCATGGGGTGGCGCGCGAACGCGGCCGAGACGGTCTTGAGCTCAGCCGGCGGCCGCCCCATGATGGCCAGGTCGACGTCTTGCGCGGCGAGCTGCTGCACGATCTCGGAGCGGTTGCCCACCGAGAGCTTGACCTTGACCTTGGGATGCTCGCGCACGAATTCGAGCAGCAGCGGCGGCAGCAAGTACTCGGCGGTGGTGACGGCGCCCACGCGCAGCACGCCCGCCACTTCGCCGCAGTGCATGGCCATGGCCTCGCCAGCCTCGCGCCACAAGCCCAGGATGCGCTCGGCATAGGCCGCGAGCAGCTCGCCGGCTTCGGTGAGCTTGACGCTGCGCCCGGTGCGGCGCAGGAGCGGCGTGCCGGCCGAGTCTTCGAGGATGCCGAGCTGGATGGAGACGGCGGGTTGGGTGAGGTGCATTTCCTCGGCCGCGCGCGACACGCTGCCCAGCCGCGCCACCGCATGGAAAGCGGCAAGCTGGCGGAAGGTGGCGTTCTTGAGGGGGTGGCTCATGCGACGCAGGCTCGGCGAGGCTCAGGCTAAGCGATGAGCGGAGCGACTTTCTGCTTTGCACTGCCGAATTAACCGCAAGGCTTGGGGCGGTGGCAAGCGGTCACTGCTGCAGCCAGGGTAAGCACCGAGCTTGGCCGTGCCAGGCTGCTTTGGGCGGCACTCGCCATGTACGTTGCCTGCTGCGTGCGCGCGGCCCGGCCGCCTTTTTGCGTGAATCGAGACGACAAAGTCCCGCGGCCTTGTCCGACACGCCAAAGCGCTTGCGACTCGCAGCCCGCTCGCATCGGCCCGCCTACTCTGCCTGCACTTTACGGAGGCCATTGCAATGATCGGTGTCGTCGTTCCCGCCCATGATGAAGAGGAGCACATCGGTGCCTGCGTACGTTCGCTGCTTGCGGCGTCTCGCTGTGCCGGATTGGACGGCGAGGCCGTGACGGCGGTGGTCGTGGCCGATGCCTGCAG
>JANONH010000087.1:0-2020 GCA_031420735.1 Methylibium sp. | reverse complement strand
GCCGCGCGTGCCGCATCGGCAAAGCGGCCGCCACCGGGCACGACCACCACGCGCCCGCCACGGCTCGCGAGCAGCTCGAGCCACGCCGGCAGCAGCGCGTCATGCTGCAGGCTGCCGCCGAGCTTGACGACGGTGCACCCCAGTGGCCCCACGTCGAGCGACGATGCGCCGTGCTCATGCACGCCGCGTGCCTCGTGTGGCCCGCATGCCTCGTGCTCCCGGCATACCGCGTGCGCCCCGGATCCCTCGTGCGTCTCGTGTATGTCGTGCATCCTGTGTATCGCGTGCGAAGCCTGGTTCGGCGGCGCCAGTGCGGGCAAGCACTGCTCGCCGAGCAGCAGCGCCACGGCCACGCTCGGCGCGGCCACTTGAATGCGCCGTGCAAGCGCTGCGGGCAGAGGCGGCGCAGCAGGCCTATCGGCATCACCTGCATCGCAAGCCGTCGGAACGCTGAAGTCGCCTTCACCGGCCGCGACCAAGTCGGCAAACGCGAGGCAGGGTCGGCCCAACTCGGCGGCGAGCCGGGCGACCAGGAAGTCGCCGCAGCCCGCGGCGACGAGCGGCGCTTCTGCGGGCAAGCCCGCCGCATTCAAAACGCGCCGTAACTGGCCGGCGATCTCGGTGAGTTGCAGTGCGCGCCAGGCCTCTGCCGTGGCAAGCCACTGCGCCTCGGAGGCATCGCGCGCGTCCAGGCCGATCATGCGGGCCAGGCGCTGGCGCGTGGCGCCCGGGTCTTTACCGGCACCGTCGGCGGCGGGCTGCAGGTCGTGCCCGGGATCGAGTTCGCCGGTGAGGCGGTAGACGTCGGCACTGGTAGCGAAGAACTCGTTCATGACATTGAACTCGCGGCCGCGGTGCACGACGCGCGGCGCCAGCGCACACAGCGGCGTGCGCACCACGCCGTGGTAGACCAGCTCGCCGCTGGCTAGGCGCTCGGCATCGCTCGACCCCTGCGCGTGCACGCGCCCGCCCGCAACGGCGATCAGGTCGGTGGTGGTGCTGCCGATGTCGACCCACACGCCGTGCTCGACGCGCCGCGCCGCGAGTGCGGCACCCGCATGCCAGTTGGCCGAGGCGACCTCGCGCCAACGGGCGGCGAGTTCGGCGTGCCCGCACCAGCCGGCTGCCGCGGCGTAGAAATGGATCGGGCCTTGCAGCGCCGCGGCGAGCGCGTCGCCGAGCGCCAGCGTGCCGACTTCGCGGTGCGCGAACAGGTCGACCATTTCGCCGGTCATGGTGGCGGCATGCGCGGCGCCCGCGCACTGCGGCCAGCGGCGGTGCGCCGCGGCGATGGCCTCGTGCAGGTGATGCAGGCCTTGCCACAGTGGGCAAGCCCACTCTGCGGCGTCGCGCACCTGCAGCCGGGTGCCGGCTTCGTGCGCCACGGCCTGCACCAGGCAGGCCTTGAGATGGGCGCCGCCGACGTCCCAGCCGACGGTCCATTCAGCGCTGGACATGCAGCACCTTCGCTTTGTGCAGAGCGAGAATTTCGCCGGCCAGGTTGCGACCGAGCGCTTGCGACAGGCCCACATAGGCGCAAGTGAGGCGCGGGTTGACCTCGACGACCACCGGCCCGCGCTCGGGGTGCCACACCAGGTCGACGCCGACGAAGCCGAACAGGCCGCCGATGGCCGCGTGCACCGCGCGGCTTAAGTCGGCGAGCGCGGCGCGGCGCGGATCGTGCGGCGCGACGGCGCCAACGAGCACGCCCTCGTCGCAAAGGCGGCCCTCGGCGTCGGCGACGATGCGCTGGCGGTTGACGGCGAGCAGCTCGGCGCCGTGCGGCCCGCACAGCAGCGACAGGCTCAGCGCCTCGCCCTCGACCCAAGGCTCCAGAGTGGCCGACGCGCCGCGCGCAAGGCGCTGCGCCAGGTCGGCCTCGGCGCGCTCGCGTGTGGCGTGGCGCTGCGTGTGCACGGTGCCGGCGCCGTCGTCGGGTTTGACGACCCAGCGCGACTGCGCATCATCGGCCTCACGCGCGAAGGCGAGCGGCGTGGCGACGCCGTGCGCGGCCAGCCGC
>JANONH010000086.1:0-2114 GCA_031420735.1 Methylibium sp. | reverse complement strand
GCCGACGGCGCCGGCAAGGACCTGGGCGCCACGCGCCAGCGCCTGGCACGCATGATCGGCCTGGACGCGCGCGACGCCTCCGAGGCGCAGTGGCTCGCCACCGCCGAGGCTTGGCGCGCACTGCAACTCACCGAGATCGCTGGCCAATTACGGCGCGTCTTGAATGCGGCGGGCTTGCCGGCAGAGGCGCCGCTCGTCGCCGCGGGCTGCGGCGACTTCCTGGTCGCCCGGCTTGCCGCCGAGTCGGGTCGGCCCTGCCTCGTGTTTGCCGACCTGGTCGGGGCCGCCGCAGACACCGGCGCAGCACCTGCCCGGGGCACGGCTGCTGCTGTGCCCGGCATGTGCGCAGCGCTCGCACGGCGCATCCAGGTGGCGGCGCCGAGCGTGGCCGTTGCGCTGCTGCTTGGCGAGCGGGCCTTGCCCGCCATGGCGCCGCCGAGCCGGGCTTCGCACGCGCAACGCAGGGTGCGCGAGCACGGCGAGCCGCCGCCCGGCGCAAGCCGCTGATGTGCAGCGTCGTCAAGCTCGGCGGCAGCCTGCAGCACGACGCGCTGCTGCCGGCGTGGCTCGAGCTGCTCGCGAGCCGGGGCGGGCGCGTGGTGGTCGTGCCCGGTGGCGGCCGCTTTGCCGATGCGGCACGCGCGGCGCAGGCCCATTGGCAGTTTAGCGACCTCGCCGCGCACGACATGGCCGTGCTCGGCATGGCGCAGATGGCCACGCTGATGCACGGCCTCGCGCCTGCACTGGCGCTGGCCGAGAGCGAGCCGCGGCTCGTCGAACTGCTGGCGCGCGGCGAGCCGGCACTGTGGCGCCCGCTCGACCTGCTGCGCGCCGAGGCCGACGACAGCACGCACTGGGGCGTGACCTCCGACAGCCTGGCGCTGGCCCTGGCGGTGCGCCTGCGCGCCGCGCGCCTGCTGGTGGTGAAGTCATGCACCATCGAGCCGGGACGCACGCTCGACGAGCTGAGCGAAGCGGGGGTGCTCGACGCCGAGTTCGCGGCCCGTGCGCGCGCTGCACCCGGCCTCGCAATCAACGTGCTGCACAAGAGCGAACTGCCGCGCGCCAAGGCGCTGCTGCGTCAGGCTCCGCGTGCCGAGCCCGGTGTTAACGCGACACCGGCCCCGCGTGGCTAAAGCGGTTTCAATCGAGTCGGAATCGCCGTTACGACACTGCACCGGCACGGCGGTTTACTTCATACCATCCACACCCGCCTTGGCCAGCACGCTGTCTTGTTCAGCGCTGGCGCCTGACACGCCGATGGCGCCGATGATCATGCCGTCTGCCATGAGTGGAATGCCGCCCTCAATTGCGCTGGCGCCGCGCAGCGTCAAGATGCGCAGGCCAGCACCACCGGCGGCCAGCGCGTCCTGAAAGACTTTGGTCGGGCGGCGAAATATGGCGGCGGATACTGCCTTGTCCTGCGACACCGCAATGCTGCCGGTGAGGGTGTTGTCCATGCGCTCAAAAGCGACAAGTTGCCCCGCGGTGTCAACCACGGTAATAGCCACCGGCAGGTTTAGCTTTTTCGCGTCGGCCACAGCAGCAGCGATGGCCTTGCGCGCCTGTTCGTGCGTGACATTAACGACGTACTGGGGCACCTGGGCGTGTGCGACGCTGGCAAGACAGGTTAAGGCGGTTGCTGCCATCAGGGCAGCAAGGGATCGAAGGGTCATGTTTGGCTCCGAATTTAAGTTTTTTGATGGCCGTTGGATAAAATTGTGGCCAGGCTGTCGCCGACAGAAATCGAGAGTAGCACAGCAGGAATTGGCGGTGCGCGCTCTAAATTGATATCACATAAAGCAAAGCTGCGTAATTTAGCCATTAATTAAGTAAGTGCGATGAAAACGAGCGTCATTGAAGTGCGCGATATGCTGTCGGTATTGACCGTCGATGAAGTAGAAAACCGGATTCGCAATGTGCCGGGCGTTGCAAGCGCCACGGTGAATTACGCTGCGAGCTCCGCCACGGTGCGCTACGACGAAAGTCGACTCGAAGTTGCCGATATCAAAGAAAGTGATCGTGCACCAACGCCGGCCCAGGTGATGAACGGGTGTGGCCATACGCGCCCATTGTTCCCTTCCTATCCCGATTAAGCCTCGCCTCTCACCACC
>JANONH010000085.1:0-4778 GCA_031420735.1 Methylibium sp. | reverse complement strand
TGCCAGTGGCCGCAGCTCTTTACCGAGCCCGACGACCCCACGCAAATCTGCTACCGCGAAGAAACCTACCTCGGCGAGAAGTTCCACTTCTGCTCCGACGGCTGCCACGACATCTTTCGAGACGAACCCGAAAAATACGTGCATGCCCACTTGCCGGTGCAACAAATCTACCAGGGCAACTACTTCAACCCCGGCGTCGACCCCAGCGCGCCCGATTTCAACCCGCTGGTGGAGGCACTCAAGTACATGGGCATCAAGCCGGGCGTGGACGGCGGCGACTTCGCCACCCACATCGACGCCGTCAACTGGGAGCGCTGGACCGGCAAGCCGGCCAATATGCACGAGCCCAAACCGCCCGCCGCACCCGACTTGAAGACCGCGTGAAGCAAGCCGTCGCAGAGGAAACCTGAAATGAGCGTCAAAGCAATCCGCCCCGGCTACCACGGCGACATGAAAGACACGGTCGACAAGTTCCACGGCAAGCAGTTGCTCGCCATCGGCTGGGACCGCCACCTGATGTTCGCCACACCGATGTGCATACCGGTGCCGCCCGAGTTGCCGTTTGGCGCGCTCGTGGAGGCGGTGCTGCCCGGCCTTTTTGGCCAGCACCCGCAGTTCGCGCAGATCGACTGGGCGGCGGTGCAATGGCTGCGCTCGGGCGAGGCCTTCGTGCCCGAGATGGACAAGAGCCTGCTGGACAACGGCCTGGGCCACAAGGCCGTGCTGCGCTTTCGCACGCCGGGGCTCGAGGGTTTGCACGGCGCACGCTTCTAGCAGGGCAGCACGCCCGGCGCGCGTTGCCGACATGCCGGGACTGATAAAACAGTTAGAGGTGACAGCATTGAGCGATCAACCGAGCAAGCACGAAAACACCCAAGCACCCGCCGACTACGGCCGCGCCTACCGCGTCGACGGCAAGGTCGCGCTGGTGAGCGGCGCAGCGCGCGGCCTTGGCGCCGAGACGGCGCGTGCGCTGGCGTCGGCTGGCGCCAGCGTGATGCTCACCGACGTGCTGGAATCCGCCGGCGAAGCCACCGCCGAAGCCATCCGCGCGGCTGGCGGCCGGGCCGCATTCATGCGCCTGGACACCACGCAAGAGGCCGACTGGGAAGCCGCGGTGGCGGCCACCCTTGCCAAGTTCGCGGGCCTGGACATCGTCGTCAACAACGCCGGCATCGAGCGCCTGCAGTTCATCAGCGAAACCACAGTCGAAGAATTCCGCCAAGTGATGGACGTCAACGTGACCGGCGTTTTTCTTGGCTGCAAGCATGCGGTGCGCGCCATGCGACCGGGCGGCGGGGCGGGGCGGGGCGGCGCGATCGTCAACCTGTCGTCGGTGGCCGGCCTCGCGGGCGTCACGGGCCTGGGCGCCTACTGCGCCTCCAAAGGCGCCGTGCGCCTGCTCACCAAGGCGGTGGCGGTCGAATGCGGTCAGCTCGGCCTGGGCATCCGCTGCAACTCGGTCCACCCGGGCCTGGTGGCCACCAGCATGGGCAAAGACCTGCTGCAGCACTTCGTGGACTTGAAGCTCGTGCCCGACGCTGCGGCGGCCAGCGCGGCCTTCGCGGCCGCGCACCCGATCGGGCGCATGGGTGAGCCGCAAGACGTGGCCGCGGCCGTGCTCTACCTGGCGTCGGGCGCGGCCAAATGGGTGACCGGCGCCGAGTTCGCGATCGACGGTGGCTACACCGCCATTTGAGCTTGCGCAAGCTGCTGCCATCGGTGTTTGCACCGAGCCCCACGCAGCCGCGCGTACTGCACAGTCCATCGCTGCTACAAAGTCAATGTTGCGGCGCAGTACGTGTTTTTCTTAGCCGGTAAGGAATCGATCCCAATGGATCGACTACGGGCTCTTTCTACAGTCGGCTACCAAAAAGTTCGGCTCGCGCAAAAGCAAGTTTGGCGAGACCGAACAAGCAATAACAACAGGAGATCAGCATGAATGCATGCCCATCGACGCAGACCGCGCCTCGCGGCCAAAGGCAAACTCTGCCTCAGCATGCAAGCAACTGACTTCGTGACCGGCGGCGGTCGTGAAGTCGGGGTTCATCGCCCCGCAGCGACGACTCGCAGGCGCGGGCCCGTTGCACGACAGTCGGCCTTCACTGGCGTCGCTTGAATCCTTAAGTCACGGCTTGTCCTGACCGATCGCCCCAGTTCAATGGGGCTCACTGCTTTAACCCTCGGGTGATTGATGCAAAAAGTTGACCTTCGCCACCGGCTCGCGCGCTTCACGCTGGGTAACCGCTGGATGATCCTGGTGGTCATGGGCCTGATCACGGCTTTCTTCGCCGTCGGCCTGATGAAAGTGGAAGTCCGGACCATCTTCTCGGACCTCTTCCCCAAGGACCATCCTTTCGTCAAGGTCTTCAAGGACCACCCCAATTTCGGCAGCCCGCTGACCGTCACCTTGATGGTCAAGCGCACCGACGGCAAAGACGTCTTCGAAGTCGATACGCTCAACAAGGTCTGGCGGCTGTCGCGCGACATCGACCTCGCGCCCGGCGTCGACCACGACCAAATTCTCTCGATTGCCACGCCAAAGGCGCGCTACACGGTGATCACGCCAGACGGGATTTTCTCCAACCCGATCATGGACGACGAGCCGCCCAAGACGCCGGAAGATCTGGCCGAAATCCGGCGCCGCGTCAGCGAGTCGCCCGCTGCGGCCACCTTCCTCGTCTCCTCCGATCGCACGGCCACGCTGATCAACGCCACCTTCATCGAAAGCAAGCTCGATTACGGCGAGGTGTTCAAGTTCGTCCAGGAAATCGTCGCCAAAGAAAAAGACTCGGCGCACGAAATCCACGTGGCGGGCTTCCCGATCATGACGGGCTGGGTCTATGCGTTCGGCGGCAACACCGCCGAGATCTTCGGGCTCACGCTGCTGCTCATGTTCGCGATGCTGGCGCTGCACATGCGCAACCTGTCGGGCATCGTCGGCCCGGTCGTCGTGAGCACGGTGTCGGCGATCTGGGGCTTTGGTCTGGTCGGCTGGCTCGGGCTGCCGGTCGAGCCCCTGTTGATGGTGGTGCCGCTGATGCTCATCGCGCGCTGCTTTAGCCACTGCGTCCAGGCAACCGAGCGCTACTACGAACTCTTGCACGACGGGCACGAGAAAAACAAGGCCGCCGAACTCTCGCTGGTCTCACTCATGGCGCCGGGCACGCTGGGCATCTTCACCGACGTCGCCGGCCTGCTGCTCGTCGCGCTGGCGCCAATCCCGGCAATGGAGCGCTTTGCGCTGTTCACCGGCCTGTGGGCGATGAACCTCGTGCCCTGCAGCGTGTTTCTGACCCCCATCTTGCTGAGCCTGCTGCCGCGCCCCAAAAACCTCGAGCACGTGCTCGCCAGCCAGGGCGAGAGCGGGCCGATGCAACGCGGCATGTTGAGCACGCTCGATGGCTTTGCAAACCTCGCTCAGGGCAAGGCTGCGCGTTACACGGCGGCAGCCTTCGTGCTGGTCAGCCTGGTGTCGGTGTTCTTCATGCTGCGCGTCCAGGTCGGCAACCCGGTCGAAGGCACCAACCTGCTGCGTTACGAATCCGAGTTCAACGCCGCGGTGCGGCAGATCAACAATAACTTCCCGGGCTCGATGACGATGGAGGTGGTGTTCGAGGGCAAGGTCGGCGAGCGCATCCTGGGCCAGTCCAACACCTTGTCGGTCATGCGCGACCTGCAACAGTGTCTGGAGTCCAGCCCGAACCCGCCGACCGCGACGCTGTCCTTTGCCGACATGGCGCCCGAGGCCAACCGTGTGTTCAGCGGCGGCAACCCGAAGTGGGCGCCGCTCGACAACGACGACGTCTCCGCCGCCGGCGCGGTCAACGGCCTGATGGCCGGTACCAACGCCAAGGCGTTCGCGCATGTGTCCGATTTCGAGCTGCGCAACGCCACCGTTTCGCTCTGGTATTCGAACAACACGCAGGCCACGGTGGACAATGCGCTCCTCCAGGCGCGTGCCTGCGTCGCCAAGGTCGGAGAGGACCATGAAAAGTTCCGCATCCGCCTCGCCTCCGGCACCATTGCGCTGCAGCAGTCGATCAACGACACGGTGGTTCGCTTCGAATCGCGCATTGTCCTCGCGCTGAACCTGGTGATCCTGATCGGTTGCTCGCTGGCCTACCGCTCCATCGTGGCGGGCGTGCTGCTGCTGATTCCGGTCAACCTCGCCAACGCCATGCTGATGGCCGCGATGTCCATTGCCGGTCTGGGGCTGGACGTGAACACGCTGCCAATCCTGGCGATCGGTATCGGCGTGGGCATCGACTACGGCATCTACTTGCTCACCCGCATCTGCGAGGAGTACCAAGGCGTTGCCAAGAAGGACGTGGGGCTTGCGATTCGCATCTCGCTCAAGACCTGTGGCACGGCCATTTTCTTCACCGCGGCCCTCATGACGATCGGCCTCATCCCCTGGTACTTCTTGTCGGAATTGAAGTTCCTGTCCGACATGGGCCTGCTGCTCGTGGTGGTGATGTTCATCAACATGGTCTTGGCCCTGATCCTCTTGCCCTTGCTCATCTATCTGATCAAGCCAAAATTCCTGGATAGCGATATGTCCGCGCTGTCGGAATCCGTGGTAGACCCACAAAGGGCTCCGGCCCATTGAAACGAAGCTCGGTCCGCAGCACGCTCCCGGGTATTTTTTAACCAGCCAGACGTAGGAAATCATCATGCACATCCGTAAATATGACCACGACTACAGCCGTCGCTTCTTTCTGGATCAGACTGCCAAGGGCATCGCCACGGCCGGAGTGCTGGGCCCCCTGTGGCCG